>CAIWKX010000173.1 GCA_903913315.1 uncultured Bacteroidota bacterium
ATGGATAAAGCATCAATGGTGAAAGTTGTATTGGTTTTTGAAATGAGTATACTGCGATTAGTAGGTGTTACTAAGATTGCTTTGATGTAAGAATAAGTTGAGCTATTTATAAGGGATATTTTATTGCAAGGGATATGAAAAAATATTTAGCTAACAACATGCATAAAACCAGTGCATTAAAAAATAGTTTAAAAAAAGGTTTTAAATAAGTTTGGTATAGTGGAAAAGAAGGTTACTTTTGCACCCGCATTAAGGCAGACGTTCATTAATAAGTATTGTAAAAAAAGATTAAAAAGATTTGCAAGGAATGTATAAAGGTTTTATCTTTGCGCTCCGCAAAACGCTTAGTTTTTTGACAAAAAAGGGGTAATGAAAAAAAGAAAAATATTTTTTTTCGATTTGCTTGCGAGTTAATAAAAAAGATGTACTTTTGCACCCGCTAACCGAAAGGATGGTGATTAAGAGAAGAAGACACGTTCATAGACATATTGAATTGACAGCCGTCTCGAGAAATCGAGACACAAAAAAAAGAGAGTAATTGAATCGAGAGATTTGAACAAGCTAGAGTATTATCGTACAATATTAAAATATACGATGAAGAGTTTGATCCTGGCTCAGGATGAACGCTAGCGGCAGGCTTAACACATGCAAGTCGAGGGGTATTGGTTTTCGGACCAAGAGACCGGCGCACGGGTGCGTAACGCGTATGCAATCTACCTTTTACAGGGGAATAGCCCAGAGAAATTTGGATTAATGCCCCATAGTATATATCATTCGCATGTTTGATATATTAAAGTTCCAACGGTAAAAGATGAGCATGCGTCCCATTAGTTAGTTGGTAAGGTAACGGCTTACCAAGACAATGATGGGTAGGGGTCCTGAGAGGGAGATCCCCCACACTGGTACTGAGACACGGACCAGACTCCTACGGGAGGCAGCAGTGAGGAATATTGGACAATGGGCGCAAGCCTGATCCAGCCATGCCGCGTGCAGGAAGACGGTCCTATGGATTGTAAACTGCTTTTGTACGGGAAGAAACACTCCGACGTGTCGGAGCTTGACGGTACCGTAAGAATAAGGATCGGCTAACTCCGTGCCAGCAGCCGCGGTAATACGGAGGATCCAAGCGTTATCCGGAATCATTGGGTTTAAAGGGTCCGTAGGCGGTTTAATAAGTCAGTGGTGAAATCTGGTCGCTCAACGATCAAACGGCCATTGATACTGTTAGACTTGAATTATTAGGAAGTAACTAGAATATGTAGTGTAGCGGTGAAATGCTTAGATATTACATGGAATACCAATTGCGAAGGCAGGTTACTACTAATGGATTGACGCTGATGGACGAAAGCGTGGGGAGCGAACAGGATTAGATACCCTGGTAGTCCACGCCGTAAACGATGGATACTAGCTGTTGGGCGCAAGTTCAGTGGCTAAGCGAAAGTGATAAGTATCCCACCTGGGGAGTACGTTCGCAAGAATGAAACTCAAAGGAATTGACGGGGGCCCGCACAAGCGGTGGAGCATGTGGTTTAATTCGATGATACGCGAGGAACCTTACCAAGGCTTAAATGTAGATTGACAGATTTGGAAACAGATTTTTCTTCGGACAATTTACAAGGTGCTGCATGGTTGTCGTCAGCTCGTGCCGTGAGGTGTCAGGTTAAGTCCTATAACGAGCGCAACCCCTGTTGTTAGTTGCCAGCGAGTCATGTCGGGAACTCTAACGAGACTGCCAGTGCAAACTGTGAGGAAGGTGGGGATGACGTCAAATCATCACGGCCCTTACGCCTTGGGCTACACACGTGCTACAATGGACGGTACAGAGAGCAGCCACCTCGCAAGGGGGAGCGAATCTATAAAACCGTTCTCAGTTCGGATCGGAGTCTGCAACTCGACTCCGTGAAGCTGGAATCGCTAGTAATCGGATATCAGCCATGATCCGGTGAATACGTTCCCGGGCCTTGTACACACCGCCCGTCAAGCCATGGAAGCTGGGGGTACCTGAAGTCGGTGACCGCAAGGAGCTGCCTAGGGTAAAACTGGTAACTAGGGCTAAGTCGTAACAAGGTAGCCGTACCGGAAGGTGCGGCTGGAACACCTCCTTTCTAGAGAAAGATAATATAAAAGCCTTAAATAAAGAGATTTATTTACTCTCTGCTGTTAATTCAAATAATACAAAAGCAAAAAAACAGAGTCTCGTAGCTCAGCTGGTTAGAGTACTACACTGATAATGTAGGGGTCCCCAGTTCGAGTCTGGGCGGGACTACTTAGTTTTAGCTTCAAGGAAATTCTAGAGGTTGCCAATTCACAAACTCATTTGGATGTAAAGTAAAGTTACTGAAAACTGAATACTGAACACTGCCACCTGATAATGGGGGATTAGCTCAGCTGGCTAGAGCGCCTGCCTTGCACGCAGGAGGTCAACGGTTCGACTCCGTTATTCTCCACTATCTTTAAGAAGATAGAAAAAAGATAAGAGAAAATAGATTATGTCTATATTCTTTATTCTATGTTCTATAGTCTAAAAAGAAAAAGTTCATTGACATATTGAGATAAGAAAATAATAAGAAATAGAAAGCACAGTAGTTCCGACTTGTCGGAATTATTATAAGTCCTAAATAATTTATTATTTAGGCGGCGCATAAGCAAAATAAGGGCGTATGGGGGATGCCTAGGCTCTCAGAGGCGAAGAAGGACGTGATAAGCTGCGAAAAGCTACGGGGATTGGCACACACGAATAGATCCGTAGATATCCGAATGGGGCAACCCACTATGTTGAAGACATAGTACATCGATAGATGGGCAAACCCGCTGAACTGAAACATCTAAGTAGGCGGAGGAGAAGAAAACAAAAGTGATTCCGTAAGTAGTGGCGAGCGAACGCGGATTAGCCCAAACCAGTGTTGTTACGGCAATACTGGGGTTGTAGGACCACGACATTTGTTGCGGATTGAATTAGAATAACCTGGAAAGGTTAACCATAGAGGGTGATAGTCCCGTATAAGTAAGAGAAGATAACGATAGTGGTATCCTGAGTAGGGCGGGGCACGTGAAACCCTGTCTGAATTTGGCGGGACCATCCGCTAAGGCTAAATACTCCTGAGAGACCGATAGTGAACCAGTACCGTGAGGGAAAGGTGAAAAGAACCGTGAATAACGGAGTGAAATAGATCCTGAAACCATACGCTTACAAGCGGTCGGAGCCCTTTCGTGGGGTGACGGCGTGCCTTTTGCATAATGAGCCTACGAGTTAACGTTGCTGGCAAGGTTAAGTGATTAAGTCACGGATCCGTAGCGAAAGCGAGTCTGAATAGGGCGCTTTAGTCAGTAGTGTTAGACGCGAAACCGTGTGATCTACCCATGGGCAGGATGAAGCTGTGGTAACACATAGTGGAGGTCCGAACCGGTTGACGTTGAAAAGTCTTCGGATGACCTGTGGGTAGGGGTGAAAGGCCAATCAAACTCGGAAATAGCTCGTACTCCCCGAAATGCATTTAGGTGCAGCGCTGGTCGCAAAGTTATATAGAGGTAGAGCTACTGATTGGATGCGGGGGCTTCACCGCCTACCAATTCCTGACAAACTCCGAATGCTATATAATGTTTACCAGCAGTGAGGGCATGGGTGCTAAGGTCCATGTCCGAGAGGGAAAGAACCCAGACCATCAGCTAAGGTCCCCAAATATATGCTAAGTTGAAAAAACGAGGTTTGTCTGCCCAGACAGCTAGGATGTTGGCTTGGAAGCAGCCATTCATTTAAAGAGTGCGTAACAGCTCACTAGTCGAGCGGACGAGCATGGATAATAATCGGGCATAAGCATATTACCGAAGCTATGGATTTACAGGTAACTGTAAGTGGTAGGGGAGCATTCTAACAGGGTTGAAGGTGTATCGTAAGGTATGCTGGACTGGTTAGAAAAGAAAATGTAGGCATAAGTAACGATAATGCGGGCGAGAAACCCGCACACCGAAAGACTAAGGTTTCCTCAGCTATGCTAATCAGCTGAGGGTTAGTCGGGTCCTAAGGCGAATCCGAAAGGAACAGTCGATGGCCAACGGGTTAATATTCCCGTACTTCTTATAATTGTGATGGGGTGACGGAGTGATGAAAGCACCGCGAACTGACGGAATAGTTCGTTGAAGTACCTACCTATAAGCTGCGCAGGCAAATCCACGCGGCTTGGGGAAATACGATAGTACTCGGAGTCTTCGGACAAAGAGATAGTGTGCCTAAGGGCTTCCAAGAAAAACCTCTAAACTTAGATTATAAGAACCCGTACCGTAAACCGACACAGGTAGTCGAGGAGAGAATCCTAAGGTGCTCGAGAGATTCATGGCTAAGGAATTAGGCAAAATAGACCTGTAACTTCGGGAGAAAGGTCGCCAGCAGCAATGCTGGCCGCAGTGAAAAGGTCCAGGCGACTGTTTATCAAAAACACAGGGCTCTGCAAAATCGTAAGATGAAGTATAGGGCCTGACACCTGCCCGGTGCTGGAAGGTTAAGAGGAGATGTTATCTTTCGGGAGAAGCATTGAATTGAAGCCCCAGTAAACGGCGGCCGTAACTATAACGGTCCTAAGGTAGCGAAATTCCTTGTCGGGTAAGTTCCGACCTGCACGAATGGTGTAACGATCTGGACACTGTCTCAGCCATGAGCTCGGTGAAATTGTAGTATCGGTGAAGATGCCGATTACCCGCAATGGGACGAAAAGACCCTGTGCACCTTTACTATAGCTTAGTATTGACCTTGGATAAGTGATGTGTAGGATAGGTGGGAGACTATGAAGTGGCGTCGCTAGGCGTTGTGGAGTCATTGTTGAAATACCACCCTTTGCTTATCTGAGGCCTAACCCCGATTCTCGGGGGACATTGCTTGGTGGGTAGTTTGACTGGGGTGGTCGCCTCCAAAAGAGTAACGGAGGCTTCTAAAGGTTCCCTCAGCACGCTTGGTAACCGTGCGTAGAGTGCAATGGCATAAGGGAGCTTGACTGAGAGACATACAGGTCGATCAGGTACGAAAGTAGAGCATAGTGATCCGGTGGTTCCGCATGGAAGGGCCATCGCTCAAAGGATAAAAGGTACGCCGGGGATAACAGGCTGATCTCCCCCAAGAGCTCATATCGACGGGGGGGTTTGGCACCTCGATGTCGGCTCGTCACATCCTGGGGCTGGAGAAGGTCCCAAGGGTTGGGCTGTTCGCCCATTAAAGTGGCACGCGAGCTGGGTTCAGAACGTCGTGAGACAGTTCGGTCTCTATCTATTGTGGGCGTTAGAAATTTGAGTGGATCTGATTCTAGTACGAGAGGACCGAATTGGACAAACCTCTGGTGTATCTGTTGTTCCGCCAGGAGCATCGCAGAGTAGCTACGTTTGGAAGGGATAAGCGCTGAAAGCATATAAGCGCGAAACCCACCACAAGATGAGATTTCTTTTAAGGGTCGTTGAAGATGACAACGTTGATAGGCTATAGATGTAAAGGCAGTAATGTCATAGTCGAGTAGTACTAATAACCCGTAAGTTTATGTGCAAACGAATCCCGAGTCGCAAGACTCGGGAGGGAACTTTCTTTTAGATTTTCTTTATCTCAGTATGTTAAGATATTTGCAGCGAAGCTGCAGTGAATAGTAAAAAGTAAAAAGTAATTAGTCAAAAGCTAATTACTAATGACTAAAAGCTAATCACTTAAATTTTAAGGTGGTTATTGCGTCGGGGCTCACCTCTTCCCATTCCGAACAGAGAAGTTAAGTCCGATTGCGCAGATGGTACTGCAATTTGTGGGAGAGTATGTCGCCGCCTTCTTTAGTGAGGTCGTCCAATTGGACGACCTCATTTTTTTTATGGGTACGGCGCAGTCGCAAGCTCGTGTCGCCGCCTTTTTTTTGAAAACGGCTATCATTTAGTTGATAGAGGTTTTTTGTATTTTAAGAACCCTTGATACTGGTGGCTTGGACCATGAAATATGCAAATGGACTCTGAAATATGCAAACAGACGTTGATTTTTTTGAAATGGACCTTATCAATGATGAAATGGACGCTGTTTTTTTTGAAATGGACTCTGAAATATGCCTTTAGACTCTATTTTTTTTGAAAAGTACCTTGTCAATAACCAAATAGACTGTGTTAATGACTATTCCCATCTTGTAAGTAAGAGATGATATTGTATTAATAACTATTCCCAACATGTAAGTATAGAAACGCGCCATATAAGTAGGCAAAAGAACTAGGTTTATTATATATGGGACTATATTAGTTAAGATTACAATTGCTATAATTAACGATTGAAGATTAATGATTTTTTTTGAATGTTAGTTGTATAGGACTAGGGGTTGCGTTAGGGATGGAAGTGGCATCCTTTTCTTTTTTTCTTTAAACAAAAGAAAAGATAGAACGGACAGCCCGACCAGAATGGGAACGCCCTATGATAGTTAGCAGTGTTCAGTATTAAGTATTTGTTTCTAGGTCTTTTATATAGTCTTCATATTCATAAAAAAAGACTTCAAATTGAGACATGGTCTCATTAAAAAAATCAAATATTTCTTCCCAATTGGATTTGTTGTTTAGGCTTACATTTAATTTTTCTATCCAAATTCTACTGATTACTTTTCCGCTTTCTAAATAGTGATTTCGTTCTAAGATTGCTTCGGGTAAGTACTCTTCGATTAAAATAGTTTTTAAAGATTCTATTTTTTCAAAGTATATTTTTCGTTTTTCTTCTTCTTTAGGCTCTATGTCTAACAGCACTTGTGCCTTTTTATTATCTACATAAAATTTGAAAGTAACATCTTTAATTTTTGTATCATATAATATCCATTTTCTAGGATAGACTTCCGCAAATTGTACCCAAAAATCTTTTTTAATTTTTAAACTTTCTTCTTTGCTATACATCTAACTATTCTTTTTTTTGGGTTTGATATGTTTTTTTGGTAAATTTATAAATAATTAGACTAGTAGCTATGCATTTTAATCACTTTTATAAAGCAATTCAAGATATCGTTAGTGTAGATTTACCCGCTACATTGGCACATATTAAAATGGCTCCTTTAGAAAGGGTTCAAAAGATTAGAGAAGGGTTTGATGATCTTGAAAGTGCTAGAAAAGCAGCTGTAATGATGCTTTTTTACCCTAAAAATAATTGCACTCATTTAGTGTTGATTGTTCGTAATTCCTATCCTGGAGTCCACTCGTCTCAAATTGCTTTTCCGGGAGGTAAAGTGGAAACGATAGATTTTGATTTGAAAGAAACAGCATTACGCGAAACTCACGAAGAAATTGGAGTTCATCCTAGTAAAATTAATGTAATTAGGGCTTTTACTTCAGTTTATATTCCGCCAAGTAATTTTTTGGTTCATCCTTTTCTTGGAATATCAAAGGAAGGATTAGATTTTAAATTGCAAGAGGAAGAAGTGGCTGGAGTTATAGAAATGCCATTGTCTTTACTTTTAGACGATTCAATTATAAGTAGTAAAGAATTGGAAACTTCGTATGCAAAATCAATCGATGTTCCAATATTTCAAATAGGTGAACATATTGTTTGGGGAGCAACTGCCATGATGTTGAGCGAGCTAAAAGATGTTTTAAACATGGTTTTATAAAGTTTAAATTTTGTATGTTTGTCTTTCAAATTACGGCAAATTATTATGGGATTGTTTCAACGAAATCCTTTTGGACATATACTTTTTATTAAAAAATGGCTAATCCGAATTTTTGGAGCAATAACGCATAGACGTTATAGAGGATTTAATGATTTGCAAATAGAAGGGTCAGAAATAATTCGAAATCTTCCTGATAAAAATGTGTTGTTCATATCCAATCATCAAACTTATTTTGCCGATGTGGTAGCAATGTTTCATGTATTTAATGCTAGCTTGTCTGGACGTACTGATAACATTAAAAATGTTTGTTATTTGTGGCAACCTAAAATGAATGTTTACTATGTTGCAGCGAGTGAAACTATGAAAGCCGGATTGCTTCCTCGTATTCTTGCTTATGTTGGCGCAATAACAGTTGAACGAACTTGGCGTTCAGGGGGAAAAGATGTTACTGAAAAACGAGAAGTAAATCCGAATGATACTGAGAATATAAAAATTGCCCTTGAAGATGGTTGGGTAATTACGTTTCCTCAAGGAACAACTAAATCTTTTAAACCTGTACGAAAAGGAACAGCTCATATTATTAAACAACATAAACCTATCGTAGTTCCAATTGTAATTGACGGTTTTCGTCGTTCCTTTGATAAAAAAGGACTGCGAATGAAAAAGAAAAATATTCTGCAATCATTCATCATTAAAGAACCTTTGGAAATTGATTATGAAAATGATACAATAGAACAAATTGTAGAAAAAGTAGAATATGCGATAGAGCAACATCCGTCATTTCTTAAAGTTATTCCAGCTGAAGAAATAGAGGAGCAAGAAAAATTAAATCGCCTGCGTAAGTGGGACTATTAAAAAAAAAGTCTCGAATTATCGAGACTTTTTCCTTTTTTTATAAATCTATTTTTTCTAATTCTTTGTAGTTTTTATTTAGTTTTCGAAGTAAAATTCCATATAATAATTTGTAGAAAAGCCAAATAAGTATCACAATTATTAATAAAGAACCAAGTACAATTCCAACGGATTTTAACAATAATAAATTACTATTATCTTGATGTATTTTTTCAATGATTTTCAAATATTTAGAATCATAATTCAATTGTACATACAGAATAACAAGTGATCCAAAAACAAAAAACAGAATATTAAACCATACATAATAAAGAACTGTTCTTCTTGTTTTTAATATATCATTCATTAATTGTTTTGTTGATGTTGTTGTAGAAATACGTTTGTAATTTTTATAAAATAAATAAATAAAACAAGCGACTACTATATAATTTATAACATTATACACGGTATTAATTTCAACGACATATTTGAAAATGTCATTACCATATTTTTTCTTAATATACCCATCACCTAGAAAAAAGAAGCTGATAACATTCCAGAGAATAAACTCCAAAATACTAATAATCAAAATTAACTTTACAATTGAAGATGATCTTTTATGAATCATTTTATAAATTGAAGTTTCTGAAACTTGTTCAAAAGAATTTTCATTCTTTTTCCAATCTTTTTTTAATAAATCCAATTCTTCCATCATAATCTTACGGATTTAATATTTTTTTTAATTTACCTTTTATTCTATTCATTTTCACTCGTGCGTTCACTTCGCTAATACCTAAAGTTTCGGCAATTTCTGTATAATCTTTATCTTCTAAATACATAAAAATTAAAGCTTTTTCAATATCGTTTAATTGATGCACTGCTTGATACATCAATTTTAATTGTTCTTCCTCTTCTGAATTGTAATCTTCTTGACTAATAAAGAAACTTCTACTTTCATATTCTACAGTAGAAATACTTCGTGTGCTCTTTCGATATAAAGTAATTGCAGTATTTAACGCTACCCTATAAGCCCATGTAGAAAATTTGGATTCTCCTCTAAATTTTGGAAAGGCTTTCCATAACTGAATGGTAATTTCTTGAAACAAATCTTTATGCGCATCTTCTCCGCTTGTATACAGGCGACAAATCTTATGGATAATATTTTGATTATCCTTAAGTTGTTTTACAAAAGATTGTTCCAAACTTTCACTCATATTTAGGTTAGTAAGCAATTACTACTTTTTGTTACAATCAGCTTTATTAAAGCTCTTTTCGGTGATAATAATTTACCATCAAATTCACAAACTTATTATAACTTTCCATTCCATCTTTTTGTTGGTTCATTTTTAAAAATTGATCATAAAAAGTATGAAATCCTTTGTCTATAAAAGTATCATATTGTTTCCAAAATAATTCACTTTCTTTATAATTTGCTAAAATACCTGGATTTGTTTTGGCTTTTAGTTTGTTAAATGTCTCTTCATTTTTCATCGCGATATTCACTAAACAATAATGTAAGGCATTACTATATGCTGAATATTGAAAATACAAATCATCATTTTTAATACCAGCTAAAAAACCAATAAAATTACATTCACTTTCATTGGCATAGCCAATCTGATGCGCCATTTCATGACAAATCACATTTGGAAAACCATACATTGGTAATTTATAATTTACTTGGGCTTCATTGGTAAAGGGGTTTAAATATCCGGCAAACCCCATATAAGTCAGAGGCAAACTTATAAGGGATTTTTTCTTGCTTGAAATTTCATATTTAAAAAATGGGTATTCCTTGGTTAAATTATCATACCCGTTCTGTGTCATTTTAAAAATTGTATCTTGTGAATAGGGATTACTAACTTTCAGTTTACTGTCTTTGGTAATTTGTAATTGAATTGCATTTGTTTTTACAATCAACTTTTCAGTAAAAGAGGCTAAATCATTATCCGTGTATTCTCTTTTAATGTTCATTTTTTCAAATAAAGGAACACGATAATAATTCAATGCCCAAAAGACATGAAATGCAAAATAGAGTATAGAAATAAAGCTTAAGATTTTGATTAGATTGTTCTTCCATTCCAATTTCCAGCTTTTTCTATTTTTGTAAAGTTGAATCAAGAGATAAACTATTGAAATGCCATAAATAAGATCTCCAACCGAAAAGGGGATTTTTCCAAAAAATGTGCGGGATATTCTTGAAATAATAATATAAAATTGATTGCTATAATATTGTTCAACTATTTCTGGAAAAAAGATTATTATTTTCAGAAATACAATTTGAAGTAACAGGAATAAAGGAAGAAAATATTTTCTTTTCATATCTCAATTTTGAATTGTAAATATAATGACAAATCAATTCGCTGCAGCAATTAAACTTTGTAACTTTGCCACTTTGAAACTTACACCCGAGCCTAAAAGGCAAACGGAATTAAACTAATATATAATGAGCCAAGAAATTAGAAATCTTGAACCAAAAGCACTTTGGAACAAATTTGCCGATTTAAATGCAGTACCTCGTCCTTCTAAAAAAGAAGACCGAGTGATTGAATTTATGAAAAACTTCGGAACCAGTTTAGGATTAGAAACTTTTGAAGATGAAATCCGCAATGTAATCATTAGAAAACCTGCAACTGCCGGAATGGAAAACCGCAAGCCAATTGTTCTGCAAGGACATTTGGATATGGTATGTCAAAAGAATAATGATACCAATTTCGATTTTGATACACAAGGAATTGATATGTATGTTGATGGTGACTGGGTTCGTGCTCGAGGAACAACTTTAGGAGCAGATAACGGACTTGGAGTAGCCATGATAATGGCAATTTTGGAAAGTAAAGATATTGCACATCCAGCTATTGATGCACTTTTTACAATCGATGAAGAAACTGGAATGACTGGTGCATTGAATTTAAAAGGAGGTATTTTAAAAGGAGAAATCCTTTTAAATATGGATACCGAAGAAGATGATGAAATTGGAATTGGTTGTGCTGGAGGAATCGATGTTACAGCGAATAGAAGCTATAACGAAGAAGAAACTCCTGAAGGTTCTGTTGGTTATACCATTACTGTAAAAGGATTAAATGGTGGACATTCTGGCATGGATATCCATAAAGGTTTGGGTAACGCTAATAAAATAATGAATCGTTTATTGTTTGATGGATTCGAAAATTTTGGACTTCAAATTTCTGAAATTTCAGGTGGAAGTTTGCGAAATGCTATTCCACGTGAAAGTAATGCCAAAGTGATTGTTGCTTCCATGTATGATGAAGCTTTTACATTTGATATGCAAGAAATTATCGAAGATATTAAGACTGAATTTAAAACGATGGAACCTAACTTGACTATCGAAATTGTAAAAAGCGATTTGCCAAGTAAAGTTATGGATCTAGGGGTTCAGGAAGGTTTCTTACGTGGAATTTATGCTGCTCATAATGGTGTTTACAGAATGAGTGCGGATATTCCAGGATTAGTAGAAACCTCTAATAATATTGCTCGTGTGATTGTAAAAAAGGGAGAAATCACCATTCAAAACTTAACGCGATCTTCAGTAGAAAGCTCTAAATTTGATTTGGCAAATGCGTTGCGTTCAGCTTATGAATTATTTGGATGTGAAGTTACTTTAGCTGGAAGTTATCCGGGTTGGACACCTAATGTGAACTCGGAAATATTAGATTTGTTGGTTAAAATTTATGAAAAGCAAAATGGAACGAAACCTAATGTAGCTGCATGTCATGCTGGATTAGAATGTGGTATTCTTGGAACTAATTATCCAGGGATGGATATGATTTCATTTGGACCAACTATTCATGGAGCTCATAGCCCAGATGAAAGGGCCAGTATCTCTTCATCTCAAAAATTCTGGAAATTTGTGATTGAAATTTTGGAGAATATTCCTGAAAGAAAATAGAGGATAGAAAAAAGAATTTAGAAAAACTCGTTTAGCAATAAGCGAGTTTTTTTAATTCAAATTCTTTCTGAATTCACTTGGTGTATTTCCGTTTGTTTTTTTAAAAAGTTTTGCAAAATAGGAGTAGTTCTCATAGTTTAACTCGTTTGCAATTTGACTTATAGATTTGTTTTTATCGATTAAAAGCCTTTTTGCTTCTAGAAGTATTCGTTCTGTTATTAATTCTGTTGCAGTTGTATTCAAAATTGTTTTGCAGATTCTGTTTAAATGTTTTAAAGTGATACTCATTTTTGAAGCATAAAAAGATGGGGATTTTTCGGTTTTATAATTACTATCTATTAATTTTTTAAACTGATGGATCTTGTGATTGTAAATAGATGTTTTGTGATCATTCTCGACCACCTGTTTTCTAGAAATCTCTATATTTATTGTATCTAATAAGTTTAATATTTTATCTTTTTGTTTCACTTTTGCAGATTCAGTTTCCTTTTTCATAAGACTAAAGTACAATTCAATTTCTTTAAGTTCTACTTCGCTAAAAAATAATTCTGGTTGTGATCTTACGGATTGATAAAAGGAATATTCTTCGATTCGCTTGTCTCCAAAATATAAATTATAAATTTCTTGTGAATAGAAAACAATATATCCATCAATATCATCAGACAATTTCCAATTATGGATTTGCCCAGGTTGGATTGTATAAAGACTTCCTCTACTAATGTTATAACAATCAAAATCTATTTCGTGAACTCCAGTACCGTGTGTAAATAAAACCAAGACATAAAAGTTGTGACGATGTGGTTTTTCAATAAAACTATGCTCTTTTAAATGATTTTTAAAAGTATTTATATACAGTTTGTTGTTTACAGAATTGAAATTAAAATTAGAAATGTCATATATTGGGAAATTATTCATTAATGAAAATGTCTTTATTGTGTTATATTATGCGAATTTACAAAATATTTTGTGGTGGTATAATGTATAAATTTGTTTAAAAATATTGTCATGATAAATAGTTTATATCACATTTTAAAAAATGAATGTCCTAATTGTAATAAAGGAAAGGTTTTTGCTGATAAAAGCTTCTTTTTTAGTGTAGGATTTCCAAAAATGAACAACAATTGTAGTTATTGTAATTATAAATTTGAAAAAGAACCCGGTTATTTTTTTGGTGCTATGTTTGTAAATTATGCTTTAACAGTTGGACAGGCTTTAATTACTTTTTGTGTAGCATCTCAGTTTTTTGATAAGTTATTTGATTTTAGAATACTTTTTATTATCGGAGTTGTAATTGTAACATTAAGTTTTTTCAATATTCGATTATCAAGGATGATTTGGATATATCTTTTTAAAAATTATCAGAATTAAAATTTTGAATATAAAAAACTCGTTTAGCAATAAGCGAGTTTTTTATTGCCATACGGATAGTTTTTAATAATTGCATTACTTTATTATATTTGTTCAAATTAAAAGTGGAAAATGAAAACAACACCTGTTCAAAATCAAGATAGTGAAATTGTAAAGATGTCATTCTTTCAAAGATATAAGTGGGGTTTGATACCCTTACTTTTTGCAATGGCTCTTTACATTAATACACTGCATTACGGATTTGTATTAGATGATAATATGATTTTCCAAGATAAAAATATTACTGAAGGTATTAAAGGTATTCCGTCATTGTTTTCTGAAAAGACGCTTCCAGAAGCAGGTAATATTAAGCCTTATAGACCTATTACAGGCGTTAGTTTTGCAATTGATTATTCCTTGTTTGATAATGGTGATAAAGCAAATATTACATCGAAATTGCATTTGATGAATATTTTATATTATAGTTTAGCATTGTTTTTGACCTTTGTTCTCGCCTTAAAGTTGTTTAAAAATCAATTACTCGCTTTAGCTATTTCTTTGGTTTTTGCAGCACATCCTATCCATACTGAAGTGGTCGCCAATATTAAATCAAGGGATGAGATTTTAGCCTTTCTATTTGGAGTTTTAGCTCTTATTACTTTTATAAAATTCAAAGAATCGAAGCATGTCAAATGGCTGTATACTAGTATTGTTATTTATTTCATGGCGGTTTTATCCAAAGAAAGTGCTATATTATTCATTGGTATATTTCCTTTTATCGCTTATTATTTGAGTGAAGATAAGACTTTTAAAGGATCTTATATTTTAGACAGTAAATTGTTTTTGATTCCTGCAGTTCTCTATTTAGTGCTGCAACATAGTGTTCTGGGAATGAACTTGATGCCCAAAATGTCGGAGTTGGATGATATGCTTGTAGGTATTACTAATCCGTCTGAAAATTTGGCAACCCGAATTTATATTGTAGGATTGTATCTTTATAAAATCTGTATTCCTCATCCATTGATGTATGATTATTCTATTAACTATATCAGCAAAAAAAGTTTTTCATCAATGGAAGTTTGGGTTAGTCTTTTGGCGCTAATTTCCTTGATATTTTTAATTTTTAAAGGCATCGTTAGAAAAAATAGAATCGCCTTTGGGCTCTTGTTTATGTTTCTAATGTTTACGCTTACCTGCAACTTATTTATTGCTATTGGAGCCACATTTGCAGAACGATTTGCATTTACGCCCTCATTAGGATTTGCTATTGCTTTAGTGTTTTTATTTTCGGAAATAGGAAAGAAAATAAATTCAAAACCCTTCATTTTATTAGTGCTATTAGTTCCGATTTTAGGATTATATAGTTTTAAAACAATTACTAGAAATAAGGATTGGGTAGATAATGATACATTGTTTACCCATGATTATATGGAAAGTTCTAAAAGTCTTCGTGTGCAAAATAATTATGCTGCTATTTTTTATCAAAAGGCAAAAATAACTGCTGATTCTATTGAAAAAAGAAAGCTGTTTGTAAAATCAATTCAAATATTAGAAGGAGTGACCCGTCAATATCCTGATTATATTGAAGCCTATATTCAAAAAGGGATTTCGTATTTAGAAATAAAAGATTGTGACAATGCTGTTAAAAATTTTGAGAAAGTAAAAAGCATATCTAAATACAATTATTTAGTGGAATCTAATTTAGGAATAGGCTACATTAATTGTGGAAAATCAGAACAGGCTCTAGATATTTTTAGGAAGTTGCTTAAAAATGATACATCATTGACCAGTTTTTATTTGCGACATTTGGGAGTAGCTCATATCAACACCAATCGACTGGATTCTGCTGAATATTATTTTAATAGAATCAAGCAGGAATATCCAAATGATACAGAGGTCGATCCTTATATTAAAATTCTAGCCGAGAAAAAGAACATGAAACTGTCGCAACCTAAAAGTCAAGCTCCAATTCCACAACAAGCATTGACTAAAACCCCGCCACAAATTTTTGATGCGGCTACCAATAAAATGTTTAATGATGGCTACCAAGCCTATCAAAAGGGTGATAAAGTTAAAGCTAAAAACATTATTGAAAATCTTATTAAAACTACTCCAACTCATGCCTTAGGCTATGCCGTTTTGGGAATCATTGCTTTTGATAACAATGAGTTTCAAAAGTCAATCGAATATTATAAAAAATCAATTGCTTTGAATCCGACGGATGCTCGAATTTATTACAATGTAGGAAACTCTTACTTGAAGCTTAATAAAGATGCCGAAGCCATTAAAGTATTTGAAAAATGCATTCAGCAGGCCCCAACTTATGATAAGCCTTATAAAGCTCTTGAGCTTTATTATACAAGCAAAAATAATCCTGAAAAAGCGGGGTATTATACCGATAAATTGAAGCATTTGAAGTAAAAATAATTCAAAAAAATAGTTTTCCTATCGAATTGTTGAATAAAAAAGTAGAACTTTGCGCACTTTTTAGTAAACAACCAAGTTTCCTTTAAGCTATTTCAAATGATACAAAAGAAAATAGAAATTTTGGCTCCAGCCAAAGATTTAATTCATGCTATGGCCGCTATTAATAGTGGTGCTGATGCTGTTTATATTGGTGCGCCTCAATTTGGTGCACGTTCTAATGCTAATAATTCTATTGAAGATGTAGCCGAATTGGTTCAATACGCCCACTTGTTTTATGCCCAAGTTTTTGTAGTTATCAATACGATTTTATATGATAACGAGTTGGAAACTTGTCGTCAAATGATTTGGAAATTATATGAAATTGGTGTTGATGCATTGATTATTCAAGATATGGCTATTTTGGAAATGGAGTTACCTCCAATAGTGTTACATGCCAGTACCCAAGCCAATAATAGAGATGCGGATAAAATTAAGTTCCTAAAAGAGGCTGGGATTAAGCGTGTCGTTTTGGCTCGTGAGTTGAATTTGCATCAAATAAAAGAAATCAGTGATGCTACTGATGTAGAATTAGAATTTTTTGTAACGGGTGCTTTGTGTGTTTCCTTTAGCGGCAATTGTTATATGAGTGTTGCCAATGGCGAACGAAGCGCCAATAGAGGTTCTTGTGCTCAAAATTGCCGTTTGCCTTATAATTTAATTGATGGTAATGGAGACACATTGATTAAGAATAGTCACCTGTTATCCATTAAAGATTTTGATGTTTCAGATCAAATTCCGAATCTGATTGAAGCCGGAATTTGCTCCTTTAAAATTGAAGGGCGATTAAAAGATATTGTGTATGTGAAGAATAATGTGTCCTATTTAAGACAAAAACTAGATGCTTTTCTAGCAGAAAATAGTGATAAATATACCAAAGCTTCTTCTGGAAAATGTACGTTTACTTTTGATTCAGCATTGAATAGAACATTTAATAGAGGCTATACCGATTATTTTGTCAATGAAAGACACAGTTCTATCGGTTCTTGGGAAAGTCCAAAATCGAAGGGGCAATACATTGGTAAATTAATTCAAACCGTGGGTAATTCTTATGAAATTGAGAATGGACATTTGCTGAACAATGGTGATGGACTTTGTTTTATAAATGATGACAATGAAGCCGATGGTATTTATGTCAACCGAGCGGAAAATGGATTTGTATATCCGAATGTGTTGAAGGAAATTAAAGAGGGAACTTTTATTTATCGCAATAACGATGCGGCTTTTATCAAAATTGTGGAGCGTGAAGACA
>CAIWKX010000174.1 GCA_903913315.1 uncultured Bacteroidota bacterium
CGATATGATTAAAATGAGTGTGGAAGAAATCAAAGAAATCATCCGCCCATGTGGACTGTCCCCAATGAAATCAAAAGGAATTCATGGGCTTTCACATATTTTAATCGATAAATACAAGGGCGAAGTACCTCAAAGTTTTGAGGCATTAGAAGCATTGCCTGCAGTAGGCCATAAAACCGCTAGTGTAGTGATGAGTCAAGCCTTTGATGTACCTGCCTTTCCCGTAGATACCCATATTCATCGATTGATGTACCGGTGGAATCTATCCTCTGGTAAAAATGTGGTGCAAACCGAAAAAGATGCAAAAACTATTTTCCCAAGAGAACTGTGGAACGAATTGCATTTACAAATCATTTGGTACGGTAGAGAATATTCACCTGCTCGAGGTTGGGATATCGAAAAAGATGTCATTACCAAAACGATTGGACGAAAAGATATTCTTAAAGAATTTGAAAAAAAAATATCCCGATAACGCTACCGAGATATTTTTTTAATTAGCAATGATTTCAAAATTCATAGTACCAACTTTAACAACATTTAAGGCTCTTGAATAATTAAGAATAAAATGTATTGTCTCTTTTTTAGGTAACATTTTGGTACTTGCTAAGGTTTGTTTAGAGTAAAGTTTTGCCATAGTATATTTTAAATTATAATACTATAACGCAATAGCAAGATCTTTATTGTTTAATTAGTCAAAATTATTTGATTTTTTTCTATTAATTTTCTCAAATTCATAATGGCATAGCGCATTCTCCCTAAAGCAGTATTTATACTAACTCCTGTTAATTCCGCGATTTCGTTATAACTGTAATCTTGATAAATTCGCATGGTAAGCACTTCACGCTGATCGTCTGGAAGCTCTTTAATTATTTTTTGCAAATCCTTTTCAATCAAATCCGTTATAATTCTTCCTTCAACATTCGGAGAAGTTTCATGCAATACAGAAAATATAGAAAACTCTTCGGTTTCTCGAAGCATAGGCATCTTTTGATTTTTTCTATAATAATCCATAATCAAGTTATGCGAAATTCGCATAACCCAAGGTAAAAACTTTCCCTCTTCATTGTAAGAATTAGATTTCAAAGTCTTAATTACTTTCAAGAATGTATCTTGAAAAACATCATCAGCCAAATCACGATCATCTATTTTTGAATAGATAAATCCATAAATTTTAGACTGATGTCTATTAATTAATATAACTAATGCGTTTTCATCGCCAGCTATATAATTCTTTACCAATAAAGCGTCTGGGAGTTGAGTAGTAGCCATAATAATACCTTTTAGTTTTGGTTTAAAAAATCGAGATTTTCTCTAAAAAGTAGTTTTATTGTATAGGCAACTGTTAAATTATAATTAAATGATAGCCAAATATAACATAATTATTTCTTAATAAACAAATGAAATCAAAAAAATTAACAAATGAAGGATAATAAATAGCCATTTGTTGCGTACAAACTTACAAAATGAAACTGAAAAAAAATGAGAGTTTTATTGCTTCAGAACTTTTTTTACAGTGCGTTCAGCGCCTGAATAAATAACCATCAAATACATCCCACTTGCCAAACTTCTTACATCAATTTTGTTGGTATTAGTTGCTGTAGTTAAAACCAAATCTCCAAGTAAAGTGTAAATTTCGACAGTATCTATCACTTTACTGGTTGAAATAGCAATAGAGTCGCTCGTTGGATTAGA
>CAIWKX010000175.1 GCA_903913315.1 uncultured Bacteroidota bacterium
ATCAACGGATTACTGGTTTACGGTTGATTATAGTGAAGCCGCAGCGTTGAAACAGTTTAAAGCGCATTTCTCGTTGAAACGATAAAAGAATAAATACAAGTAAAAAGGATTCCGAGAGGAATCCTTTTTTGTTTCATGTTTTAGGTTTCAAGTTTGGGGAGGCTTTGTTTATTGATTAACGATTGAAGATTAACGATTGAAGATTTTTGAATTCCTCTCCTCATGGGCTCGCTCTAAGGGAGAGGGAGACTGTGCATGATAGGTTTTGGAAAGGTTTTGTTTATTGATTAACGATTTTTGAAATTGATTTTTGAATTTAGCAGGGAGCTGCGTGAGGGATGGAAGTGGCATCCTTTTCTTTTTTTCTTTAAAAAAAGAAAAGATATAACGGACAGCCTGACCCGAAGGGGGCACGCTATACCTAAAATTAAAAGGGAAGATTGTTTGTAAGCGATAGGTTTTAAATTTAGGGGGCTTTGGTAGAAAAAAAAAGTACCTGATTTCTCAAGCACTTTTGAAATAAATTAGTTCTAATTTATTATTTTTTTTCATCCATTTTTTTGTCTTTATCGCAAGACTTTTTGTCTTTTGAACACGATTTTTTTCCTTTACAACATTCTTTTTTTTCTCCTTCTTTCTTTTGAGTTTCTTGAGCATTTACATTAGCTGCAAATAAGAAAGCTACAATAGACATCATTGAAATTACTTTTTTCATTTTTTATTATTTTTAATTATTAATTACTTGTTGATGATTCAAATATATAAAAATATATATAGTGAATTGCTAAATTTATTATTATTTTGTTTTGTTCCCTTTTACTAGCATATTGAAAAGTAAACCGCCAATTAAAGCAAAATATAGTGTGCAATTTAATGGTTTGGAAGTTATTCTGCAGGTTCCGCTTGAACATCCTACAAAATGATAATATAAGTAGCCAGAGATAGCACCGATCATAGTACCAATAGCTGTAATAAGTATTTCTTTTTTAGACATCTTTTTTTGAATGAAAATTAATACCGCATCTATTGTTACCGCAGCCGATATTAAAAAGCGCTTGAAATAGAAAAAATAATCCAAAGGCAATGAAGAACCATTCGTGCGATTCAAATGCGTTGAAAAATAAAAAAAAGGCTATGGCTATTCTTAAGAAACGCATGAAGTGCCAGTTGGTAAACAATAGTTGTTTCATTATTTTAAAGTTGAGGGACACGCATAGCTAGTTGTTTTTATACCAGTTTTTTTAATGGCTGCAAAACCTCCTTTTACATCAATTGCATTATGATATCCACGGGCTTTTAGTATTGAAGCGGCAATCATTGAACGATATCCACCAGCACAATGTAGATAGAAATTTTCTTTTTTTGGAAATTCTGATATATGTTCGTTTATGAAATCTAGTGGGGTAGAAGGCACATCAAGAATATGTTCTGCTGCATATTCGCCTGGTTTTCGCACATCAAATATGAGAACATTTTCTTTTGTTTTTTCTTCTAAATCATTGGCCGAAATAGAGGTTATTGTGTCGTATTCTAAACCTGCATTTTTCCATGAATCAAATCCACCTTTAAGATATCCTAATGTATTGTCATAGCCTACACGTGCTAATCTTTTTATAGTTTCTTCTTCTTTTCCTTCTGGAGTTACTAAAAGAATAGGTTGTTTTATGTCTAAAATTAAGGCGCCTACCCAAGGTGCAAATTGTCCGTGAAGTCCAATGAAGATAGATTTTGGAATATGACTTGAAGCAAAATCTTCTTCTTTTCTAACGTCTAAAATTAAAGCATCCGTTTCATTGGCAATCAATTCAAAAGTCTTTGCATCAAAAGCTTTTGCTTCTTTAATAATATCCTCGACACTGCCATAACCTTCTTTATTCAGTTTTACATTCATTGGAAAGTAGGCTGGAGGGGGTAGTAATCCATCGGTAACTTCTTTGATAAATTCGTCTTTGGTCATATCAGCACGAAGCGCATAATTGGTAGCTTTTTGGTCGCCAATACTTCCTATAGTTTCTTTACTTAAGTTTTTTCCACAAGCGCTTCCAGCACCATGAGCAGGGTAAACAATTACATTATCGGCAAGTGTCATTACTTTTGTTCGCAAACTGTCGAAAAGAATTGCAGCTAATTGTTCTTGAGTCATATCGGCTGCTTTTTGGGCTAAATCAGGACGACCAACATCACCTAAGAAAAGAGTATCTCCACTAAATAATGCGTACTCTTTTCCATTTTTATCTTTTAGAAGATAACAGGAACTTTCCATAGTGTGTCCCGGTGTATGAAGGCAAGTAATTGTAATTTCACCGAGATGAAACACTTCATTATCTGAAGCAACATGAGCTTTGAAACTTGGATTTGCATTCGGACCAAAAACAATAGGTGCTCCCGTTTTTTCTGCTAAAGTAACGTGTCCACTAACAAAGTCGGCATGAAAATGAGTTTCAAAAATATATTTTATTTTGGCATTAGCATCATTTGCTTTATCAATATAAGTTTGCACTTCTCGTAAGGGATCGATAATTGCCACTTCGCCATTACTTTCAATATAATAAGCTCCTTGTGCTAAACATCCTGTATAAAGTTGCTCAATTATCATAATTATGAATTTTTATTTTTGTAAAAATAATCAGTTTTAATTATATGATAAGTAACTTTTGTGACAAATTTAAATAAGAAGCCGATTAAACTTTTTTGTTTCAATCAAAAAAGTTTAAATGACTTCAAAATAAGGAAGCAGCAGAAATGCTGCTTCCTCCAAAATAAACATGAATACACTACTTTACAATAATGTAGAAGGGCAAACATAGTCCGTTATTGGAATGTTTGTATTTTTTATGGCATTGAAACCACCAATGACGTCGACAAAATTTTCAAAGCCATTTTGTTTTAGTATTGATGAGGCAATCATGCTTCTGTAACCACCTAAACAAATTACAACAAAGGAAAGTTCTTTTGGAAATTCAATTAGATAATTATGTATTTCATTTAGTGGGACATTTATAGAATTAATAATGTGTTCTGATTCATACTCACTTTTTTTTCTAACATCAATAAGAATAAGTTGTTTATCTTCACTATAATAGTTTTCTAATTGTTCAGGAGTAATTCGATGGGCTCTATCAAAAATTTTATCGGAATATTTCCATTTATTAAATCCTCCTTCTAAGTATCCAATAGCATGATCATAGCCTACTCTTGACAAACGGATTATAGCTTCGTCAATTTTAGAATTATCTTCATCAACGATAAGTATTTTTTGTTTTATATCTGGAATCATTTCGCCAACCCATGATGCAAAATTACTATCCAATCCAATATTGATGCTGTTTGGGATAAATCCATTTGCAAAATCATCGGCTTTACGAGTATCCAAAATTAAGGCACCTGTTTCTTTAGCTCTATTTTCAAATTCATCAGGACTAAAAGGCACGTGACCTCTATGTAAAACGGTATCTAGACTATCATATCCCTGAATATTCATTAGTACATTTTTAGGAAAGTATTGAGGAGGTGTAGTTAAACCCGTAAGTATTGCTTTTACAAACTGTTTCTCTGATAGATTAGGATTTAAAGCATAATTAGTTTTCTTTTGATTGCCCAGTGTGTCGGTAGTTTCTTTACTCATTTTTTTTCCACAAGCACTCCCAGCACCATGATTTGGATATATAATTAAATCATCCGAAAGAGGCATTATTTTGGTGCGTAATGAATTATATAAATGACGTGCTAATTTATCTTGTGTTAAATCAGCAATGACATGTTGTGCTAAGTCAGGGCGGCCAACATCACCAATGAATAAAGTATCTCCAGAGATTAATCCGTGTTCATTGTTCTCTTCATCTGTCAATAGAAAACAAGAACTTTCCATGGTATGTCCGGGTGTGTGTATTAATTTTATTTTTATTCCACCCACAGTAAAAATTTCACTATCTGTACCCACATACTTATCGAAACCTGTTTCCATTTCAGTGGGTCCATATACAATTGTAGCACCTGTTTTTTGAGCTAAATCAATATGACCAGAAACGAAATCGGCATGAAAATGTGTTTCAAAAATATATTTTAGCGTCACACCATCTCTTTTTAAGCGATCAAGATAGGGTTGGGAATCGCGAAGTGGATCAACAATGGCAGCTTCACCATTGGAAGTTATATAATAGGCAGCTTCTGAAATACAACCTGTATAGATTTGTTCTAACGTCATTCTGTAAAATAATTTTTACAAACTTAGCGGTAGTTCACAAAATAAAATATGATAATTATCAGATAGTTATTTGAAGAATAATTCTTTTAAGATAATGTAAATTCCCATTGTTAGAACAAACCAACCAAAACCAGTTTTAAGTTTTTCGCCCTCTATTTTTTTTGAAAGAAAACTTCCTATAAAAATACCGATAACAGCGCAGGAAGTAAAGGTTAAAATCAATTTCCAATCGATAACTTGATTTAAACTAAGGTCGCCAATAAATCCAATTAATGATTGTGCAGCTATAATAAAGAGTGATGTTCCAACGGCTACTTTCATAGGTGTTTTTGTCAAAAAAAGTAAAGCAGGAATAATTAGAAATCCGCCACCTGCTCCTACAAAACCAGCTATTAAGCCTATTAGTAATCCTTGAATTAGAATGTTAGTGTAGTTTGTTTTATCGTTAGAAGTGATTTTTTCTTTTAATGGTTTTATCATTCGTACCGAAGCTATTATCATTACAAATGCAAAAATAATCATTATCAAAACTGACTTTTTTAAAGTGAAAAGAGGTGAAGAAAAGACTATTTCTGGAATGCTCGGTACAATAATTTTTCTAGTAACAAAGACTGCAATAAGTGTCGGAAATCCAAATAAAATCACTTTTTTGAAGTCGACAAGCTTTTGTTTTGCTTTTTGAATACCACCAAATAATGCTGTTGTTCCCACGATGAATAAGGAATAAGCTGTCGCTAAAATAGGTTCTACTCCCATAATATAAACTAATATAGGAACTGATAAAATGGACCCACCACTGCCAATCAGGCCTAAAGTTATTCCTACAATTATAGCTAAACTATATCCTATGATGTGTGTACTATCCATTTCAGTTTTTTAGTAGGCAAAAGTGTTATTTTTAATCGTTGCAGTTGGTAACGTTTGTTACTTTAGGATATTAATTCAATTGAGGCACGATGTAAATTAATTTTACCATTATTTTCAAATGCTTTTAATAATCTTGAAATTACTACTCTTGAAGTATGTAAATCGTTAGCAATTTCTTGATGTGTATTTTGGATGTGTTTGGTTTTATTAATTTTTGATTTTTCTATGAGATAGTTTAATAATCGTTCCTCCATTTTCATAAAGGCTAAATTGTCAATAGCAGTTAGCATTTCTTTTAGGCGATTGTTATAGCTTGAAAACACAAAGTTTCTCCAACTTTTATATTTGCCCATCCATTCTTCCATTTTGTTTACGGGAATCATAATTAGTTCTACATCAGTTTCTGCAACAGCTCTAATTTCGCTTTTGGTAGCTCCGAGACAACATGCCATTGTCATGGCGCAAGTGTCTCCTTTTTCAATAAAATAAAGCAACAATTCTCCTTCATCAAAATCTTCTCTTAGTATTTTGATGGCTCCTTTTAATAGCAGTGGCATTGTCTTAATATATTCGTCAAAATCGATGAGAATGTCACCTTCTTTAAATTCATATAGTTTTGCTATTAGTGCTATTTCTTCTATTAGTTTTTCTTCGAAAATTAAACTATAGTTTTCTTTTACGATTTCTAGCATGATTATCTTTTTAGCATTTTTTCATACATTTCAATCCATTGTTCTACGGTAATTTTAGATAGTAATTCTCCAATTAAGTTATAAGGAATATCGTCTAGTTTTTTAAATCGAACACAACTTTTTCCCATATCCAATTTTGAATTGCAATGTTTCGGGTATTCTGAAACAAACCAATCGTGTATTTCTTTATTTCCATAAATAACCATATGATACATATTGATGGAATTTTTTTGAGACGCTATATTAAAAAAACCTAATGGTAACTTTGGATCACAATGATATCCTTTTGGATAAAGCTCATGAGGAACAACATAGCCCAACATTCCATAAGCCATGACCTCTTTAAATCCTTTAGGAAGGTTTTCAAGTGTTACTTTACGAAGTTTTTCCATAACAACACGACGCTCTTCTGGTAATTCGGCAAGATATTGTTCTGGGGTAGTTGCTTTTGATTGCATAGATGGGAACTATTTTGTAACTTATTTTAATTTTGATAACTAATGTAATCAAACAAAAGTAGTAATAAATTTTTTTAATAGATTTACAAACTTTAGTATTACTCATTATGGCGCACAAAAATCCCTTACGTAAAGACAAAACCTGTTTGAACTGCAATTATGTTGTGGCTGAACGATTTTGCACAAATTGTGGACAAGAGAATATCGAAACTAGAAAAACATTCCATCATTTATTTCTTCATTTTTTTGAAGACTTGACTCATTATGAAAATGCTTTTTGGAAAACCATTAAGAATCTGATTTTAAAGCCATCATCGCTGACTAAAGAATATCTTTCCGGAAAGAGGATGTCTTATTTAGCGCCTGTTAGATTGTATATATTTATCAGCTTTATAACGTTTTTTTTGATTACTATTTTTCCAAATGGAGAAGATGATTTTGTAAAAATAAACAATGAAAAGGTCAAAAAAGAAATTCAAAAGAAAGACAATAACAAAAAATTAAGTGCAGAAGAATTAAAAATAATTAACCTCAAAGAAAAAAGTATTTTAACTCAAAAAGAATCAGATTCACTTCTGAAATATATAAAGGAATCCAAAAATAAAGAAACTATAGGTAAAGATTTTGTAGCGTTCGGATACCATTCTGTTAAACAAATGGATTCTATTAGAGCTATTCACTCTAATGAAATCAGTGATTTTGTGTATTGGATAAATAAAAAAGCATTTACAGTTTTTCACCACAATACCAAAGAACAAATTATTGAAAAAGCCAAAGAATCGGCAATACACAACTTGCCCAAAGTATTATTAATCTATATGCCACTCTTTGCCTTCTTCTTGTGGTTGTTTCACAACAAGAAAAGGTGGTATTATTTTGACCATGGGATCTTTACATTGCATTATTTTTCGTTTTTGCTTATTATTATCTTACTTTTATTTTTGTCTAAAAAACTATTTTTGTGTCTAGGAGATTATCCAATAATGGAATCTATTCAATCCGTGATTAGATTTGTTGGTTTTAGTTGGATGGTGTATTATTTCTTTCCTGCACACCATCGTTTTTATGGTGAAACAAGAGTTATTTCTTTTATAAAAAGCCTTTCTTTGTTTTTTATTAATATGTTTTTCATAATCATTTTTCTTATTATATTCTTTGTTTATACATTAATTTCAATTCATTAACTATGAAAAAAATAATCAGTTTTGGGTTACTTTCCTTATTATTAATTTCTTGTTCCGGAAGCAAAATAACTAATGCTAATAAAACTCCTTTTGACGAGATCACTTTAATTAATTCCATTACAGCACCAGAGTTAAAAGCACATTTAAGTATAGTAGCTTCAGATGAAATGGAGGGTAGAGATACAGGAAGTAAAGGTCAGAAAAAGGCTGGATTGTATTTAATTGAACAATATAAAAAAGCGGGTATTCCTTTCCCTAAAGGCGCTACTAGTTATTATCAAAACGTACCAGCTGCTTTTATGAACAAAGATTCTGGTGAAAATTTACCAGACTCAGAAAATATCTGGGCATTTATTGAAGGTACTGAAAAACCTGAAGAGATAGTTGTGGTTTCAGCTCATTACGATCATGTGGGTATAAAAAAAGGTGTGATATATAACGGAGCAGATGATGATGGTTCGGGAACAGTAGCTTTATTAGAGATTGCACAAGCATTTCAAAAAGCTAAAAACGAAGGGCATGGGCCAAAGCGTTCGATCTTGATTCTTCATATGACAGGTGAAGAGCATGGTTTGTATGGTTCTGATTATTACTCTCAACATCCTTTATTTCCTGTCAGTAAAACCGTTGCAGATGTTAATATTGATATGATTGGTCGTAGAGATGAAGCTCACAAAGACAGTAATAATTATATCTATTTAATTGGTTCTGATTACCTATCATCCGATTTATATAGTATATGTGAATCGGAAAATAAGAAATTTACTAATTTGATAATAGATTATACTTACAATGATAGAAAAGACCCCAACCGTTTTTATTACCGATCTGATCATTATAATTTTGCTAAATTAGGTATTCCTGTTGTTTTTTTATTTAACGGAGCTCATTCAGATTACCATAAACCAACTGATAAAGTTGAGAAAATTGAATTTGATGCACTTACTAAAAGGACTCAACTTGGATTTGCTATTGCTTGGGAACTTGCTAATCGCAATAAAAAGATTGTAGTAGATAAAGACGGAAAATAGTTAACTTAAAATTTTATTAGTTTAAAGTCGCCTAGTATTTTAGATATCCACTTTTTTTGTTAATATTATGTTAAATATTAGTACTTTGTAATGCATGATACTATTTTTTGGTTGTATCTTTGTATAAGAAATTAATAAGCTATCTATAGTATTATTAGTTTGAGTTTTAATCATCAAAATCAATCAAAAAATGAACAGTTTAATCCATCCTGAAAAAGGACATGTAAAAAAATCAAATTATGAACATTGAAAACACAAAAGCACAAATGCGAAAAGGTGTTTTGGAGTTTTGCATCTTATCGGTTTTAAAAGAAAAAGAGGCCTATACATCTGAAATATTAGACACCCTTAAAAGCGCAAAATTGCTTGTAGTAGAAGGGACCGTTTATCCACTATTGACAAGACTAAAAAATGACGGTTTATTAAATTATCGTTGGGAAGAATCTACTTCAGGTCCACCTAGAAAATATTACGAGTTGACTGAGCTAGGAAAAACATTTTTAAACGAATTAAATAGTACGTGGACTGAATTGTCTGATGCTGTTAATATTATAACCAATCAAAAATAATAATCATGAACAAAACAGTAAATATTAATATAGGTGGTTTATTTTTTCATATAGATGAAGATGCATACCAAAAATTATCAAAATATTTTGATGCCATAAAAAGATCTCTTTCTAATTCTTCCGGTAAAGATGAAATTATGAAAGACATTGAAATGCGTGTTGCAGAACTTTTTACTGAAAGACAAAAAAGTGATAAACATGTGATTAACACTAGAGATGTTGAAGAAGTGGTTGTGGTTATGGGGCAACCTGAGGATTATCGAATTGACGATGATATTCCTGAGACAGTATCAACAAGTTTTAGCGCGAAGCAAAGACTAAAAAAATTATATCGTGATAAAGAACGTGGATCAATTGCTGGAGTTTGTACCGGTTTAGGCTATTATTTTGGAATCGATTCTACTTGGATTAAAATTGCATTTTTAGCGACAGCTTTTGCAGGATTTGGATTTGGAGTTGTGGTTTATTTGATTCTTTGGATTGCCACTCCAGAAGCAATAACAACTTCTGAAAAATTGGAAATGAGAGGCGAACCAGTTACAATTTCAAATATTGAAAAGAAAGTTCGTGAAGAGTTTGATAATGTTTCTGATAAAATAAAAAGTGTAAATTATGATGAATTAGGAAACAAAGTAAAACATGGGGCTGAATCGGTTGGAAATAGGTTAGGAGATGTTTTTGCGTCTATTTTTGGAGCGTTTGCTAAAGTTATTGGAGCGATTATTGTTGTTATTTCATCGGTTTCTCTTTTTGGAATTTGTATTACTTCAATAGTTGCTTTATTTTCATCTTCTCTGCCTCAGAATACTTTAATTAATCATTTTAGAACTCCATTAGGATTAGAAACACCGCTTTGGATTCAAGGAATTTTGTTCTTGTTTTCTTTTGGAATTCCTTTTTTCTTTCTACTTATTTTAGGATTAAAATTATTAGTCACCAATTTAAAATCAATAGGGAATATTGCAAAATATACATTGTTAGCCATTTGGATAATTGCTGTTGGGATATTAATTTCTTTGGGAATAAACGAGTTGACACAAATTTCATCTGAAGCAAAAGATGTTAAAAAAGAAGTAATAAATATTATGCCAACAGATACGCTTCAAGTACGTTTTATAAATAACGATTATTATGATAAGGATGTAAATAGTCATACTGAATATAGATTAACTCAAGATGAAAAGAATCGTGAGGTAATTTATTCTAACAAAGTATATTTAAAAGTATTGCATACCAATGAAAAATTACCTTATCTACAAATTGAAAAGCTTGCCGTTGGAAAATCAGCTGATGAAGCTAAAAAACGAGCCGAAAAAATAAAATATAGTTATAAAATTGTAGGGAATAAATTGATTTTAGACAATTATTTAATAAGTGAAGTTGCTAGTAAATTCAGAAATCAAAAAGTGGAATTATTTTTATACCTACCTAATGGGACTTTATTTAAAACGGATACCAGTGTAGAAGAATATGATCAGTCAGATGATGACTATTTTAATATGCACTATAGTTCAGGAAATTATATTTATAAAGTAGGAGAAACTAAAGTTAAATGTTTAAATTGTCCATCGAATGAAAATGAGCACAACGATATCGATGACAATGTAAAGACCGAAGATGTTAATGTTGTTAATGAAAATGACTCAATCAAAACAGTTTCAGTTAAAATTAATGGCAAAGAAGTTATTCAAACAACGACAGGGAAAGAAAAAAATGGAAAATTGATTATAAATAAAGATGGTATAATTGTTAAAACTAAATAAACATGGTAAAATTTATTATTCTTTGTACAAAACTAATTCTTGCAGCAATTGTTGCATTATTATTTACATCTTGTGGTAATACTATCTTTAATGGTATTAAAGGAAATGGAAATGTTCAAACTGAAAAGAGGTCCATTACTGAAAAGTTCACTAAAATTTCTGTTAGTCGTGGAATCCAAGTTATTGTTGAACAGTCCAACATTATTTTTGTTGAAGTTGAAGCTGACCAAAATTTATTGAGTCACATTACGACCAAAGTTGAAAATGGTATTTTATTGATATCTTCTGATAAAAATATATATAGCGCAGATTCAGAGATTGTTCATGTTAAATTACCTGTTTTAGAAGGTTTAGAATCGTCAAGTGGTTCAAATATTAAAGGTAAGGGTGTTTTGAAAGGTTCAGCTATTAATGTGAAATCAAGCAGTGGTAGTGAAATTGAAGTTGTTGTTGAGTATGATACTATTGCAGCTGAATCAACTAGTGGCAGCACGATTAATTTGTCTGGAAAATCTTTAAAATTGACTTCTGAATCTTCAAGTGGAAGCACTATTGATGCTTCTGGTCTTTTGGCTAATGAGGTAATAGCACAAGCAACAAGTGGAAGTTCTACAGATGTTCATCCTTTAATTATCTTAAATGGAAAAGCATCAAGTGGTGCATCAATTAATTATGATAGTAACCCTAAAACAATTTCTAAAGAAGAAACTTCTGGTGGTAGTGTTTCAGATAATTAATATAGTTTCTTTTGTTATATTATATTGAAATCTCAATGAAAGTTGAGATTTTTTTTTTGTAAAGACTTCAACAAAAGTTAAACCATTTACAATTAACTCTTATTTAGGGCTATTTCATTATAAATTTGTATAAAAAACATGAAAATTCTAATTACTGGTGCGACTGGATTGATAGGGCAAGAGTTGGTAGAATTGTTAATACAAAATAAACACACGATACATTATTTAACAACATCACCTTTAAAAATTCATAATGAGCCCAATTATTACGGTTTTTATTGGAATCCACAGGAGGGCAAAATCGACGAAAATTGTATAGAAGGAGTTGATGTAGTTGTTCATTTAGCAGGAGCATCAATTTCAAAACGATGGACAAAATCTTATAAAGAAGAATTAATTGAGAGTAGAGTTTTATCAGCCAATTTGTTATATAGCTTATTAAAGAAAACTCCAAATCAGGTTAAACATTTCATTTCTGCGTCCGGAACTGCTATTTATCCCGATAGTAATAGTATTATTTATGATGAATCGTCAACAGAAATAGACGATTCTTTTCTTGGAAAGGTTGTTGTAAAGTGGGAGGAAAGTGCCGATCAATTTTATTTATTAAATCTAAAAGTAACAAAACTTCGAACAGGAATTGTTTTTTCTGAAAAGGGAGGAGCCCTTTTAGAAATGATAAAGCCTATTAAAATGTATATAGGTTCAGGGTTTGGGTCTGGAAAACAAATGCAATCATGGATTCATTTGCATGATGTTGCAAACTTGTATTATTTTGTAATTCAAAATCAAATTCAAGGGATAATTAATGCTGTATCACCACATCCTGTTTCCAATCAAAACCTTATAAAAACTATTGCTCGTTATTTGAATTATCCTTTATTTCTGCCTAATATACCTCAATTTGTTATGAAATTAGCTTTAGGAGAAATGAGTATTCTTCTCTTTAATAATAAAAAGATTCTTCCTAAAAGAGCTACAGAAATTGGATTTAAGTTTCAATATCCCACAATAGATGAAGCGTTGAAAAATATAATAAAATAAAAAAAGTTCCAGTTATTGCTGGAACTTTTCTCATATTGAATTAATAATATTTTACGTCTTACGACTAATTGTAAATCTTTTATAGTCCAAATATAGACATAACTAAAACGTGATAGTCTTAAAATTTTATTAAAGTTTTTAAGATAATCTTATTTATTTTTTTTTAATTTTTAAAATTAAGTAATTAATTTCCTATTAGGAATTAATAAAGTCGTTGGCTGACTTTAAATAAAAAAAAAGTATTAAAAAAAAGTGACAATTTGACATTTTAAAAGAAATGGCAGTACTTTTGCAATCCAAAAGCAAAAAATGAATATCAAAAATATATTTAAAAATATAAGCAAAATGAGTACTGAAAATACTGATAAAGAAATTCTTGAGAATGAAAATGAGATTGTAAATCAATTAGATGAAAACCAACCAGATGTTGCTCCAATGGGAGTTGATAGTGCTGAAGAATTAACTATTGAGCAAAAATTGGAAGAAGAATTAACCAATGAAAAAGATAAATTTTTACGTCTTTTTGCTGAATTTGAAAATTATAAAAGAAGAACTTCTAAAGAAAGAATTGAATTGTTTAAAACTGCCAATCAAGAAGTACTTCAAGCCATCTTACCTGTTCTTGATGATTTTGATAGAGCTATTGTAGAGATTTCTAAATCTGAAGATCAACTTTTGTTAAAAGGTGTTGAATTAATTCATGAAAAGTTAAAATCAACTTTAATTTCTAAAGGATTAGAAGAAGTTGAAGTTCGTGCTGGAGATGCTTTCAATGCAGATTATGCTGAAGCAATTACTCAAATTCCTGCACCCAATGATAAATTAAAAGGAAAAATAGTTGATGTACTAGAAAAAGGATACAAGCTAGGAGATAAAATAATCCGTTTTCCAAAAGTTGTAATCGGACAATAATTATTCGCAGAGACAAGGTATTTACTTATCTCTAAATATAATATATAAATAATGAAAAAAGATTTTTACGAAATATTAGGGATTTCAAAATCTGCAAGCGAAGCTGAGATTAAAAAAGCCTACCGCAAAAAAGCAATTGAATTTCACCCAGACAAAAACCCAGGAAACGCAGAAGCTGAAGAAAATTTTAAAAAAGCTGCTGAAGCGTATGAAGTTTTAAGTGATCCACAAAAGAAAGCTAAATATGACCAATATGGGCATCAAGCGTTTGATGGAGCTAATGGTGGCGGTGGATTTGGTGGTAGTCACATGAACATGGAAGATATTTTCAGCCAGTTTGGAGATATATTCGGCGGTGGCGGATTTGGCGGATTTGGCGGAAATTCTGGAGGTCAACGTCGAGCAAAAGGAAGTAATTTGCGAATTAAAGTAAAATTGACTTTAGAAGAAATTGTTAATGGGGTTGAGAAAAAAGTAAAAGTTAAACGTAAAATTCAAGCAGCTGGTGTTAAATATAAAACGTGTTCAACTTGTAATGGACAAGGTCAAGTTTTAAGAGTTACCAATACCATTCTTGGTAGAATGCAAACAGCAACTACTTGTCATGTTTGTGGTGGTTCGGGTCAAACTATTGAAAGTAAACCCAGTAATGCAGATGCTCATGGTATGATAATGGAAGACGAAACAGTTTCTATTAAAATTCCCGCTGGTGTAGTTGACGGAATGCAATTAAAAGTTTCAAGTAAAGGTAATGATGCTCCTGGAAATGGTATTCCAGGTGATTTAATTGTAGCTATTGAGGAACAAGAGCATGAATTTTTAAAACGTGAAGGAGAAAATCTTCATTATGATTTATATATAAGTTATCCAGAAGCAGCTTTAGGAGTTTCAAAAGAAATTGAAGCGGTTAATGGAAAAGTAAGAATCAAATTGGAAGAGGGAATTCAATCGGGTAAGATCTTGAGGCTTAAAGGTAAGGGAATTCCGAGTTTAAATAGTTATGGTAGTGGCGACTTATTGGTTCATGTAAATGTTTGGACTCCAAAAACATTAACAAAAGAGCAGCGTCAATTCTTTGAAACTTCATTAACAGATGAAAACTTTATTCCACATCCAGAAAAGACGGATAAATCTTTTTTTGAAAAAGTTAAAGATATGTTTTCTTAATTGTAAATTAATTTCTACATTTGAATATTACTTGTTTACAAGTAATTTCTTTTTCATAGCAATTTTTCCCATCCTTGTGTCAAAACAAGGGTGGGTTTTTTTGTTTTATTTAACACTATTTTTACTCGAAATAGTTATTTTTACACAAATTAAAATTTAGTATGAGCAATATACTCGAAGTAAACAATGTCGTAAAGCAATATGGTGATTACACTGCTCTTAACGAAGTTTCTCTTTCAGTTCCTCACGGTAGTATTTATGGATTACTAGGTCCAAATGGTGCTGGAAAAACATCATTAATTAGAATCATCAATCAAATAACTATGCCCGACAGTGGTGAAATTATTCTTGATGGTGAAAGGTTAAAGCCAGAGCATGTTGCATTTATCGGTTATATGCCTGAAGAAAGAGGGTTATATAAAACAATGAAAGTTGGAGAACAATGTTTGTACTTGGCTCAGCTGAAAGGATTGTCTAAACATGATGCTAAAACTCAATTGGATTACTGGTTTGATAGATTAGAAATTCAAGGTTGGTGGAATAAAAAAATTCAGGAGCTTTCAAAAGGAATGGCGCAAAAGATTCAATTTGTGGTGACGGTTTTGCACAAACCTAAGTTATTAATTTTAGACGAACCATTTTCTGGATTTGATCCTGTAAATGCCAATTTGATTAAAGACGAAATAATCGAGTTGAATCGTCAAGGAACGTCTGTTATTTTCTCTACACACAGAATGGAAAGCGTAGAAGAAATGTGTGATTATATTGCCTTAATTCACAAATCGAATAAATTAATTGAAGGAAAATTAACGGATGTTAAAAAACAATTCAGAACTAATAGTTATGAGGTTGGAATAGTAAGTGAAAATATTGAGGGTTTAATGTATGACTTATCTCAAAAATTTACTTTGTCACAGACTGATTTTAAATCTTTGAATGATGAGTTAAAATTAGAAATAAATTTAGGAAATGCAACTCCAAACGAATTGCTTACTACATTAATCCAACGTGGTCAAGTAACACATTTTATGGAGAAAATTCCAAGTGTAAATGATATTTTTATTAAAACTGTAAGCGAATAATGAATAAATTAATTCTAATTATTAAAAGAGAATTTATTGCTAAAGTTCGCAATAAATCATTTATAGTAATGACTTTTTTAAGTCCATTGTTATTTGTTGGAATTGGTGTTTTTGTAGGGTATTTGAGTCAAATGAAAGCAGATTTGAAAACAATAGCAATACACGATGAAACAGGAAGATTTGTACATGAATTTAAAAGTTCTAAGGAATACAAGTATGTAAATTTATCTAGTGTAGATTTAAAAATATTAAAAGATAGTATTGTTAAAAAAAGTTATGAAGGACTTTTAGTCATTCCAAAAACTACCGATAATGTATTGCTTCAAAAAAACATTCAATATATTTCAAATGACAGCCCAAGTGTAACATTTATTGGTGACATGGAGGAAGTGGTGTCAAAAAAACTGACCGCTGAAAATTTTCAAAAAGAAGGATTAGATACTTTAAAAATTAACAAAGCTAAGGCAGAAGTATCAATTAATCTTGAGAAAGCATCTGGTGAAGCTGCTCTCAAAGGTCTTAATGAAATTAAAATTGGGATAGGAGGGATATTTGGTTATTTAATTATGATGTTTATCATAATCTATGGAAATATGGTGATGCGCAGTGTCATAGAAGAAAAAACATCTCGTATCATTGAAGTTATTATTTCATCAGTAAAGCCATTTCAATTGATGATGGGGAAAATCATCGGAACTTCATTAGCTGGAGTTTTACAATTTTTGATATGGGCTATTCTTGGACTATCAGCAATGTTTGTATTATCGTCCGTTTTTGGTGTACAATTGGGAGCTACTTCAAGTGTTCAAACGCAACAAGTTATGCAAACAGCGCAGCATGCTATGGGTAGTGATATTCAAATGTATATTAAAGAATTGTGGAATTTACCCATTGCAACAATCTTAATTTCATTTATTATTTATTTCATTGGAGGTTATTTCTTATACAGTTCATTTTATGCTTCAATTGGTGCTGCTGTTGATAATGAAACCGATTCTCAACAATTTCTTTTGCCTATCATAATGCCATTGATTTTAGGAGTATATATTGGATTTTTTACGGTTATGAATGACCCAAATGGCACTATTGCCACTGTCTTTTCAATGATTCCATTGACCTCTCCAATAGTAATGATGATGCGAATTCCGTTTGGAGTGCCTATGTGGCAAATTGCAATTTCGATGACTATTTTGTTTGCCTCATTTCTAGGTGTGGTTTGGTTTGCCTCAAAAATTTATCGCATTGGAATTTTAATGTATGGCAAAAAACCAACTTGGAAAGAGTTGTACAAATGGCTTAAATATTAAAAGTGGATTTAAGTAAGTAAACAATCCACAAATTTCTAAAAAATGAGTAAAATACTAATCATAGAAGACGAAGCTTCCATTAGAAGGGTATTGATTAAAATACTTTCTGAGGAAAATGACTCTTATCAAGTAGAAGAAGCCGAGGATGGTGTTCAAGGTTTGGAGAAAATCAAAAACATGGATTATGATTTGGTATTATGTGATATCAAAATGCCTAAAATGGATGGTGAAGAATTGCTCGAAGCCGTTAAAAAAATCAAACCTGAGATTCCCATGGTGATGATTTCTGGACATGGTGATATGGAAACAGCTATCAATACGATGCGACTTGGAGCTTTTGATTATATCTCAAAACCACCCGATTTAAATCGTCTTTTAAATACGGTTCGTAATGCTTTAGATAAAAAACAATTAGTGGTTGAAAATAAAATTCTAAAGAAAAAGGTTAGTAAAAATTATGAAATGATAGGCGATTCAGAGCCTATTAATCATATTAAACAAATGATTGAAAAAGTTGCGAAAACTGATGCAAGAGTTTTGATTACAGGTCCAAACGGGACAGGAAAAGAATTAGTAGCACACCAGTTGCATGAAAAAAGTGATCGTGCTGATTTTCCAATTATTGAAGTCAATTGTGCGGCCATTCCATCTGAATTAATCGAAAGTGAATTATTTGGCCATGTTAAAGGGGCTTTTACCTCTGCGGTTAAAGACCGTGCCGGAAAATTTGAAGCCGCCGACGGTGGGACTATTTTTCTTGACGAAATTGGCGATATGAGTTTGGCAGCTCAGGCCAAAGTATTACGGGCTCTACAAGAAAATTTGATTCAAAGAGTAGGAGCAGATAAGGATATTAAAGTAAATGTTCGTGTAGTTGCTGCTACTAATAAAGATTTAAAAAAAGAAATTGAAGAAGGGCGTTTCCGAGAAGATTTATACCACAGATTAGCAGTGATTTTAATTAAAGTTCCCGCTTTGAATGAGCGTCGAGATGACATACCTTTGCTTGTTGAACATTTTTCTTCAAAAATTTCTGAAGAACAAGGAAGTGTAACTAAAACATTTTCTGATGAAGCCGTAAAATTATTGCAAGAATATGATTGGACTGGCAATATTCGCGAATTAAGAAATGTTGTAGAACGTCTTATAATTCTAGGAGGGAACGAGATTTCTGAAATGGATGTTAAAATGTTCGCAAGTAAATAAAAGGGAATAGGTAGTAGGGAATAGGTTTAAGGAAGATTAAGCCTACAACCCACAACCCACAGCCTAAAACAATAAAATATGCAATTAAAAAAAATAAACCCAAACTTGCAACAAGCATTAATTGAGAACGAATTACTTGAAGCAAATGAGATGCAACAAGACACTTTTTCAACAATTAAAAGTGGTGCTGATGCCGTAATTCAATCACCAAAAGGGAGTGGAAAAACGACTACAATAGTATTGAATGTGATTCAAAGTATGGAGAAAACCATGGGTGAAAGCACACGAGCTTTAATTATTGTTGAGAATAAAGAAAAAGTACTCGAAATGGAAGAACTTTTTTTAAAGTTTGGAACTTATACAGATTTAAGTATTTTAGGCGTACATGATAAAGGTGATATTGATTACGACAAGAACATAATTTCAATGGGATTGGATATACTAATCGGGACACCAAATAGAATTAATGCTTTATTCTCTTCCGCAGGTTTTAATATCAATACCATAAAGATGTTTATAGTTGATGATGCTGATGTGATTTTTAGAAGCCGGTTGGATGCAACTATTTTGCGACTTTCTGCTAGTATAGAAAAAACACAACGATTATTCTTTACAACAGAAATCACGGAAAGAGTAGAATCATTAGCCGATAAAATAATGATTGAACCGCTATTTTTTGAAATGGAGGAAGAAGATTAATACTTACTAATTCACAAATCTTAATTTAATATAATGGGCTTAATTAAAATATTTTCAGGGGAAGAAATTCTAGCAGTAACTTTGAAGGAAAGGCTAGAAGAATCAGATATTAATGTAGTTATAAGAGATAACAATCAGGCAAATGTATTGCCAAGTATTCAAATCGCAAAAGCCGTTGAATTATTTATTCAGGAAGTTGATTTTGGTAAAGCAAATCCAATTATTGAAGAATTCAGATTAACTATTTAAAATTTGAGGTTCAAAGCTTGAATTTTCACGCTTTGAACCTCAAAATTCACCTTTTTAACCTCAATTTTCAGGCTTTGAACCTGAAAATTCACGTAAATAACCTGAAAATTCAGGCTTTGAACTTCAATTTTCAGGTTATTAACCTCAAAATTTAGGTTATTAACCTCAAAAATTAGGCTTTGAACCTCAAATTTTAATTTTCATTTTTAGTAGAGGCTTTTATACTTTGTTGGGTTGGCTTCATGCATGATAGCATAAACTTTCTCAAAAATATCTTCAATAGATGGTTTAGAAAAATAATCACCATCCGTTCCATAAGCAGGGCGGTGTGGTTTTGACGCTAATGTTTGAGGTGCGCTATCTAAATGTTGGTAGCCATTTTGATTTTCAATAATTTCTTGCAAAATATAAGCACTCGCTCCGCCTGGCACATCTTCATCGATGACTAACAAACGATTGGTTTTAGCAATACTTTTTACAATATCATGATTGATATCAAATGGTAATAACGATTGAACATCGATAATTTCAGCATTAATTCCAACTGTTTCGAGTTCTTTAGCTGCTTGTTCTATCAATCGTAAAGTGGAACCATAAGAAACTAATGTAATATCATTTCCGGTTTTAATAGTTTCTACCACCCCAATAGGAGTTTTGAAGTCTCCTAAATTAGTCGGCATTTTTTCTTTCAAACGATAGCCATTGAGACATTCAACTACCAAAGCTGGTTCGTCTTTTTCTAGTAATATATTGTAAAATCCAGCGGCTTTAGTCATATTACGAGGCACTAACACATGAATTCCACGCACCGCATTGATGATCATCCCCATTGGAGAACCAGAATGCCAAACACCCTCTAAGCGATGTCCACGAGTTCTAATAATTAAGGGAGCTTTTTGTCTACCAGCTGTTCTGTATTGTAATGTAGCTAAATCGTCACTCATGATTTGGATAGCATACAATAAATAATCTAAATATTGAATTTCGGCAATTGGACGTAAGCCTCTCATTGCCATCCCAATTCCTTGTCCGAGAATGGTAGCCTCACGGATGCCAACATCAGCCACACGCAGTTCACCATATTTTTCTTGCATTCCTTCCAAACCTTGATTTACATCACCAATATTTCCTGAGTCTTCACCAAAAATTAAGGCTTCAGGATATTTTGTAAAAATAGCATCAAAATTATCTCTCAAAACCAATCGGGCATCAACGTCTTCGGCTGAAGCATTATAAGTAGGAGCCACTTCTTTAGTAGTTAATACATTGTGGTTGGATTGAGAAAATAGATGTGAACTAAACTTTGGTTGTATTTTGTTGGTGTAATTAGTAATCCAATTGGCTAATTGTGTTTTGCCACTTTCATTGATTACCATTCGTAATACTTTACGAGCCGTAGTCAAAATATCTTTACGAATTGGTTCTTTAATTGCAAATAAATCCGATGCAATTTTTTCAATGAAAATTTTATTTTCACTTGACGATGCCATTGAATTTAGTAGGTCACACAATTCCTTTTGTTCCTCTTTCATTGGAGTTACAAAGGCAGTCCAAGCTGCTTTTTTTCCATCTAAAACATCTTTTTTAGCTTGATTGTCTATTTCATCTAATTCTTCGGCTGTCGCCAAATTATTTTCGATTAGCCAAAAACGCATTTGTGCTAAGCAATCAAATTCAGCTTCCCATGCTAAACGTTCTGCATTTTTATAACGCTCGTGGCTTCCAGAAGTAGAGTGTCCTTGCGGTTGTGTTAGTTCTCTAACATGAATTAAAACAGGAACATGCTCTTCTCTAGCAATGGCTGCTGCTTTTTCGTAGGTAGAAACTAAAGTAGGATAATCCCAACCTTTAACTGTTAGAATTTCATATCCTTTGTTGTTTTCATCACGTTGAAATCCTTTTAGAATCTCAGAAATATTTTCCTTTGTTGTTTGGTATTTTGCATGAACAGAAATCCCGTATTCATCATCCCACACACTCATAACCATTGGTACTTGTAAAACTCCTGCTGCATTGATAGTTTCAAAAAATAGCCCTTCAGAAGTTGATGCATTTCCAATAGTTCCCCAGGCAATTTCATTTCCGTTTTCAGAGAAATTAGTTTGATCGATTCCGGATACGTTTCTGTATATTTTTGATGCTTGAGCCAAACCTAATAAGCGAGGCATTTGCCCAGCAGTTGGAGAGATATCAGCGCTTGAATTCTTTTGTTTGGTTAAGTTGTTCCAATTTCCATTTTCATCAAGAGAATGCGTTGCAAAGTGACCTCCCATTTGACGTCCTGCACTCATTGGATCAAAATTTATGTCAGTATGACCATATAATCCAGCAAAGAATTGCTCGATTGTCATGGCTCCAATGGCCATCATGAAAGTTTGGTCACGATAATATCCTGAACGAAAATCACCATTTTTAAATGCTTTGGCTAATGCCAATTGAGGGACTTCTTTTCCATCGCCAAAAATACCAAATTTGGCTTTACCGGTAAGAACTTCTCGTCTTCCTAATAAACTACATTCACGGCTAATGGTTGCAATTTTATAATCGTTTAAAACTTCGGTTTTAAAATCTTCAAAAGTAATTTCGACTTTGGTTTGTGTTTCGGTCATATTTGAAATAGAATATCTTAACGAAACAAATTTAATGAAAAAGTAGTAATAATTACAAATCGATAAAAAAAATATAATTTAAGATTTGATAATTTAATCTTAATTAATAAAGTTTTAATTGTGATATGTTTAATAAAAAACATATTTACACAGTAAATATTTAAAATTTGAATCGAAAGTGTGATAAATAAAACTCTTTTGAGGTAAACTATATTTTTTGCCTAACATATTAAAAAAGAAATATATTTAGTTATGCATTCATTGATGAATTTCTAAAAAATCCTTTTTTCAATTAAATATATTATATTCCCAAATAGTTGCTCGGACTAATTAGCATCAATTCGACTTTAATTTCATCAGATATATTAAGTGTTTGAATAAAATTTTGGATTGCTTCTTTATTGATTACAGTATTTGTTCTTGTTAAATCTTTCAGTGCCTCATAAGGATTTGGATATCCTTCACGACGAAGAATCGTTTGAATAGCTTCTGCGACTACTGCCCAGTTTTTTTCTAAATCTTCAGCAAATTTAATTTCGTTAAGGACTAATTTGTTCAGCCCTTTTACTGTTGCTTCAAAAGCAATCAAGGTATGTCCCATGGGTACACCAATATTTCTTAAAACAGTACTGTCAGTTAAATCGCGTTGTAATCTTGAAAGTGGTAATTTAGCTGAAAGGTGTTCGAAAATGGCATTGGCAATACCTAAATTTCCTTCACTATTTTCAAAATCAATGGGGTTTACTTTATGTGGCATCGCTGATGAACCAATTTCGCCAACTTTTATTTTTTGTTTAAAATAGTCCATAGAAACATACGTCCAAATGTCTCTGTCCAAATCCATAACAATTGTATTAATGCGTTTTAAAGCATCAAAAAATGCAGCAAAATGATCATAATGTTCAATTTGCGTTGTTGGAAAAGAATGGTGTAATCCTAAAGTGTTTTCTACAAATTCAGTTCCAAAATTTTTCCAATCGGTGTTCGGATAAGCAACATGATGTGCATTATAATTTCCAGTGGCGCCACCAAATTTAGCCGCAAATGGAATATTGAATAATAAGCGCATTTGTTCTTCCAATCGTTCTACAAAAACCAAAATTTCTTTGCCTAATCGAGTAGGAGAAGCTGGTTGCCCATGCGTTCTAGCTAACATGGGAATGTCTTTCCATTCTATTGCTAGTTCTTTTAATTTTGCAATTAATGTAATTAAACTGGGTAAGTAAACTTTTTCAAAAGCTTCCTTTGTAGAAAGAGGTATAGCTGTATTATTTATATCCTGAGATGTCAATCCAAAATGAATAAACTCTTTGAATTTTTCTAATCCTAAGCCACCAAATTTTGTCTTAATGAAATACTCCACCGCTTTTACATCATGGTTAGTTGTTTTTTCGGTTTCTTTGATCCAAAGAGCATCCTCAGTAGAGAAATGAGTGTAAATTTTACGTAAATCATCGAAAATAGTTTTATTTACTTCAGATAATTGCGGTAAATCGGCTTCGCATAAAGCAATAAAATATTCTACTTCTACTAAAACTCTATATTTTATAAGTGCTTCTTCAGAAAAGAAGGAGGATAATGAAACTGTTTTGTTTCTATATCTTCCATCAATAGGTGAAATAGCGTTTAATTCGGTTAGTTGCATTTTGTGTGTTGTTGTTTTAAAGGTGCAAAAGTAATGAATAGTGTTCAGTGTACCTTGTTTAGTATTCAGTTTTTATATACTTTTTAATAATTTTTCACTCCAATAGGGAACACCTTCTGTTGCACTCATAGAAATTACTTCTAAAGGATTTACTATATCGTAAATTGGAGCAGGTTTTGGATCGATATAGAAAACAGGAACATTTTTATTGGTATAATGTAATAAGCCTGCTGCAGGATAAACTTGCATAGAGGTTCCAATAATAACGAAATAATCAGCTTGTTGAGTGATGTTAATAGCTTCATCAAGCGCTGGAACATCTTCTCCAAACCATACAATATGAGGTCTAAGTTGATTTCCATTTGGATCAACATCACCTGTTTTTAAATCTGATGTCCAATCTAAAATATAGTTTTTATCTTTTGTGCTTCTTACTTTAAAAAGTTCTCCATGTAAATGTAATACTTTGGTGCTTCCTGCTTGTTGGTGTAAATTATCTACATTTTGTGTAATAATATGTACATCAAATTGTTGTTCCAATTTGGCAAGTATTTTGTGTCCTATATTAGGGTTGACTTCGTGTAATTGTTTTCTCCTTTGATTATAAAAATCCAATACAAGTTCTTGGTTTTTAAACCAACCTTGTGGTGTAGCCACTTCCATCAGGTTATGACCTTCCCAAAGTCCATCACTATCGCGAAAAGTTTTAATGCCACTTTCTGCACTAATTCCGGCACCTGTTAAAATGACTAATTTCTTCATTTTTTTAATTTGGAATAAAGCTAAGCAATTTTACTATTTTTACCAAAAAAAAACTATTCTCATGGTTGATTTAAATTTCCTTGCTTTTTTAGAAAATATTCTTACTGATAACCGCAAAGAAAGATTCCAGCAAGTATTGGCTAAAAGAACCAATCATTTTACAATAGCTATGGAAGATATTTTTCAATTGCACAATACGAGCGCTGTGATGCGAAGCTGTGAAGTTTTTGGTATTCAACAGCTCAATGTTATAGAAGAACGCTATACCAAATCAATCGATAAAGAAATTGCGATGGGAGCTCAAAAGTGGGTTGATGTTAATCGATTTAATTCTATTTCGGGTTGTATTACAAGTTTAAAGAATAAGGGATATCAAATTATTGCCACAACTCCTCATGAAAATGATTGTGAGTTAAATGATTTTGACATTACTAAACCTAGTGCTTTATTTTTTGGAACAGAACGTGATGGATTATCTGAAGAAGTTCTTCAAAATGCCGATGGGTTTCTTAAAATACCAATGGCTGGTTTTACTGAAAGTTTGAATATCTCTGTTTCAGCAGCCATAATTATTCAGAATTTGATGAGTAGGTTGCATAAATCAGCTATCAATTGGCAATTATCAGAAGAAGAAATGCTTGAGAAGAGAATGCAATGGGCCAAAAACACCATTAAAGATATTAAACGAATAGAAGAACGATATTATTCTGAAATAAAATAGAGCTAGCTTATTTTCTCAAAACTTTATATTGCTCATAACATTGACTTATGGCATCTAAAATTTGTAAGTCATTAGCTGTTTGTATAAAAGCCTCGGAATAATTACAATGTTGTAAAATTTCAGGGATGTCTTTTTTATCAATTCCCAAAAGAATAGCAAGAGTTTCTCGATCAAATTTAGTTTCAAGTAATGCTTTTACAGTATTGTCTTTTTTCATTTCCTTTAACTTTCGTAACTCTTTAGGTCTTTTCCCAAAGAAATTATATAGCATATCTGCAGGATTGAAAATAGAATTCATTACCCTTGAAAAAGCTTTTGGAGAATATTCACCTTCTTCATAACCTTGAGGAAGTCCTGAAATACTGTATCTATAATTTTCTTTTTCAGGTATTAATTTGGTGTCTACTTCTAAATAACCTGTAAGGCTATATTTTTTCACTACAACTTCTTCTAATGCGATTGCTTTTTCAGTAAGTTCTATCTTCGCATTTCCATTTTTCACCCAATCATTGGTAACTTTTACACGAAGAGATTGAAAACCAATTATTGTAATATGTAAGGTGTCATTTACATCAGCATCGATATCAAAATTTCCACGATTATTAGAAGTTGTGCCTTTTACTTTATTAATGTTTATAATGTTAGCATCCGCTAAAGGGAAAGAAGTATTTCCATTAATTACAGTTCCATGAATTTTTCTCTGTACTATACCAGTTTGTGAAAAACCAGTTGTAGAAAATATAAGAAATAAAAAAGCTACAAAATATCTCATGTCCTTATTTGAAGGTTTAAAAGTATAAAACTATTGAATACATTTTATAGCTTTTACAAATTATTATAAGAATATTAACAATATGAGAAAAAAAAACTCCATTCTTGAAAAATCAAAATTGGAGTTTCTTGTAATTTATTAATTTTAAGTTCTTCTAGGTCTTCTTGTTTTAGCGTCGTCAAAAGATCGACTTGCTGGTTTGTCAGAACTACCTTCAGAACGTCTAGGAGCACTGTTTTCTCTTTGAGTAGAACCAGGTTCTCTTCTTGGAGCCGTTGAACTTCTATCACTTCTGAAACCACTTTCTCGTTTTGGAGCTGAACTTCTATCACTTCCACTTCTTGGTCCAAAACTTCCACTTCCAGATCTTGGAGCAGAACTTCTGTCTCCACCTCTGAATCCACCAGAACTTCTTCCGCCACCAAAACCGCCACCGCTTCTGCCATTATGATCGCGTCTTTCACGGCTTCCACCATCGTTTTTAGAAATTTCAACGTTAATTCTTCTTCCGTTAAGATCAAATCCGTTAAGAACTGACATTACTTTATCAGTATGTTCTCCATCTGTATTAAAGAAAGAGAAGCCTTCTTTTACGTCTACTTTGAAAACATCATCACGACCTAAGTCTAATGTTTCTTTCAAGAAATCTTTCAATTGCATCCAATCGAAATCATCTCTAGAACCAATATTTACGAAATATCTAACTGGGTCACCCGCTCTAATTTCTCTTGGTTCTGAACTTCTTTCATTTCTTTCGCTACCTTTTTCACCTGATAAATCACGTTTCTTTTTGTAGTAATTGATGAATCGGTTAAATTCTACAGAAACCATTTTCTTGATTAATTCTTCTTTAGATAATCCATCAAGAACTTCGTTGATTGCAGGAAGATAGTTGTCTATTTCATGGTCAACCTCAGTGTCTTTAATTTTATTAGCTAAGTGCAACAATTGGATTTCACAAATTTCCATTCCTGAAGGAATGGTTTTTTCTTGAAATTTTTGTTGGATGATTCTTTCAATAGATGAAATTTTACGAATCTCACTTTTTGTGATGATTACAATTGAAGTTCCTAATTTCCCAGCACGACCAGTACGACCTGAACGGTGATTGTAGGTTTCAATTTCATCAGGTAATTGGTAATTTACTACGTGAGTAATGTTGTCTACGTCAATTCCACGAGCAGCAACGTCAGTGGCTACAAGCATTTGAATTTGACGACCTCTAAACGATTTCATTACTCCATCACGTTGTGCTTGAGATAAATCTCCGTGTAAAGCTGCAGCACTATATCCGTCTTCAATTAATTTTTCAGCAACCGCTTGTGTGTCACGTTTTGTTCTACAAAAAACTACAGAAAAAATATCTGGATTAGCATCAGCTAAACGTTTTAAGGCTTCATAACGGTCACGAGCGTTTACACAATAAAATTCGTGTGATACAGTCGCTGAACCTGAATTTTTACTTCCCACAGTAACTTCAGCAGGGTCATGCATAAATTTCTTTGCGATTCTTGCAACTTCAGCAGGCATTGTCGCGGAAAATAACCAAGTGTTTTTTTCGTCGGGAGTATCGGATAAAATCGATACGATGTCTTCATAAAACCCCATATTTAACATCTCATCTGCTTCGTCAAGAATACAAAAATTGATGTTTTTGATGTTTACAAGACCACGGTTAATCATGTCTTGCATTCTACCTGGAGTAGCCACAATAATTTGTGCTCCACGTTTAATTTCTCGGGCTTGTTCTGTAATGCTTGCACCACCATAAACTGCCACTGTATGTAATCCCTTTACATATTTTGAGTATTGTTTAATCTCGTTGGTGATTTGTAAGCATAGCTCACGCGTTGGTGATAAAATTAACGCTTGTGTACTTCTGTCTTCAGCATCTAATTTTTGAATTAGCGGAAAACCAAAAGCTGCAGTTTTCCCAGTTCCTGTTTGTGCTAAAGCTACTAAGTCAGTGTTTTTTTCCAATAAGACTGGAATCGCTTTTTCTTGCACTTCTGACGGATTCTCAAATCCTAGATCTTTGATCGCCAGCAGTAACGATTCATTCAGACCTAATTGTTCAAATTTATTCATATTGTATTTTAAAATTTGGTGCAAAGGTAGTTTTTAAATATTATATAAACTAATTTGTTGTTTTTTGATAATCAGAAGGTTATTGAATTTAATATCTATAACTTAATATTATTAGACATTAAAATGTTTTTTTTTGCAATAGTTTTTATTGAATAAGCAAAGGTTGAGAATTATTTATTTTAAATTAAGAATTAATTAAAATTCTCATTGTTAACATTTTGTTTACATTACTATGTACAACATTAAATATTTAGTAATAAATTTGCACAATATTTTTAATTAAAAACAAAACACTTTATGAAAAAACTTTTATTTTTATTAATTTCATTAGCAACTGTATCTTCTTTTGGGCAAGTTATTTTGTCTGAAAATTTTGGTACACCAGCTGCTACTACTGCATTTGGCTCTTATACTACCTATCAAAGTACTTCACCGATAACTTTTAGTGGTACTGGTACTGTAAGATCAACATCTGCATCTTCTGGATATACTGGAGCATCAGGTGGTGGAAATGCTTATTTGGGAACTACAGGTACTGCTAATCAATACCTACAAATAAGTGGTTTAAATACTTCGGCTTATACTCCAGCCAATATTAACTTTACTTTTGGATATTGGTCATATAATATTCCTACAACGCAAATGACATTGCAATACAGTACTGATGGAACAAATTGGACTAATATTGCTTTTTTAAATAATACTGTTGCTGGATGGAATTTAGTGACTATTCCAAATGGAACACTTCCAGCTTCTGCAACATTATCTTTAAAATTCACTCAACCTGGAACAACAGATCAATTTAGAATTGATGATATTAAAATTTTTAATGTTAATCCAAATTGTTTATTTGCTTTAGGAACACCAACTACTATTTGTAATACAACTACATATAATATTGATACTTATTCAGCGACAATACCTTTTACAGGAGGTACTGGTGGAACTTTTACCATTACTTCAACATCAGGAACGGTAGCAGGTGACAATCCATCTACAGTTGCTTCAGGAAATATTATTGTTAATGGTATTACAGAAGGAACTAGCATTTCTATTCATACAGTAGGTGCTTCTTGCGATTGGACTTTACCAATTCCTTCTAGAGATTGTAAACCAATAAATACTTTACCATTCTACGATCCATTCCCTTACGCTGGTGGTTATGCTTTAGGTTCATCTCAAGAATGGGAATATATTAGTTCAGGATTTGATATCACTGGAATAACTCCTGGATTGACCTATACAGGTTTAAATACTTCAGGAAATGCAGTTACAATGTCAGGTTCAGGTAATGATGTAATGACTCCATTTACCGATCAAACTTCAGGAGTTGTTTATGTTTCTTTCTTAATGCAAGTTACTAGCACTACTGGAATCACAACATTCCCAGCATTAACCTATTTTGCAGGTTATACAAAATCAACACCTAGTTATCAAGCACGTTTATTTTTAAATACAACTAGTGCTACTCAATACCAAATTGGTTTGGATGCTAATGCTGCTACAACAACAAATTTAGATCCTACTTCTAGAAATGTGGGAGATGTTGTATTGGTAATCATGGGGTATGACTTTTCTACTCAAATTCTTAAAGCTTGGATTAATCCTAGCAATTTAGCAACTTTTTCAACGACTACACCAACGTTAACATCTACAGCAACAACTGCAATTTCTGATATTGGTGGATTTGTATTAAGACAAGATACAGGTCTAACAACACCTACAATGACTGTTGATGAAGTTAGAATCTTTAACAATCCTAATTTCTTGTTGACTAATGCTCAGTTTAATGAAATCGCTGGTTTTAAAGTATATCCAAATCCAGTTACGGATGGTAAATTGTTTGTTGAAACTTCAATCAATGGAGATAAAGCAATTACAATTTATGATACTTTAGGAAAACAAGTATTGAATACTACAACTAGCGCTACTGAAGTGAATGTAGGAAACTTATTATCAGGAATATATTTTGTTAAAGTTGTTGAAGAAAATAAAACATCTTATGCTAAATTTATTGTAAAATAATTTACAACTAAATTCATAAAAGTTCTTATTGAATACTAAAATAAAACTCCCAAGTAAAATCTTGGGAGTTTTTTTATGTTGTTATTGAGCTAAAAAGTCTACTAATTGTTTTACTGCTTGCCCTCTATGGCTGATACTTGATTTTTCTTGCATCGTTAATTCTGCGAAAGTTTTTGCATAACCATCCGCAACAAAAATAGGATCGTATCCAAAGCCGTTAGTTCCTATTTTTTTATCAATGATTTTACCATTGATAATTCCTGTAAAAAGGTACTGTTCTCCATTGATATTTAAGCAAATAACAGTTTTAAAATTGGCATTTCTATTGTCTTTATCTTTTAGATTGTCTAACAACTTATTCATGTTGTTATCATCATTCTTGGGTTCGCCTGCATATCTCGCGGAATATACTCCAGGTGCTCCGTTTAGTGTTTCAACCTCCAAACCTGAATCATCAGCAAAGCAATTAAAGCCATATTTTTGAGTAACGTAATTGGCTTTAAGTATTGCGTTCCCTTCTATCGAATTCGATGTTTCAGGTATATCTTCTGTGCAACCAATATCTTGTAAACTTACAATTTGTATTGAAGCGGGTATTAATAGTTGTATTTCTTTTATTTTATTAAGGTTATTGGAGGCAAATACTAGTTTCATGATTAATAGTTATTTATTCTTTATTTGATGGTGGATTTTTGTTTTATTCTATAGTTTTACTAAAATCTAAATCTTGAAAATCATAACTAAAATCAGTAAGCGGAGAAATAGCTTTCATTTTAAAATGATTTCCTTTTCCGTTAGCATCTGTATCGAAGAAAATTAAAGCATCGGCATGAAAACTACGATTATCCCATTTGACAACAAAGGTTTGATCTTTATATAAGAATATTGAACCTGTTAATCTTGGGGAACGAACAGATGTGAAACGCAATACTCCTCTTTGATTACTAATTACGATATCTCCAAACCATTTGTCTTTATATGTTCCAATGTAATTTTGAGAATCTATTTTCTTTCTAGTTATTATATTTTCATCTACTTTGGCCCAAACATCATCAGTTATTTTATCGGCATCGTTTTCTTTTAATTTCCTTTCGTTATATAATGTTTCTACATGGTCTGGATAATTAAAGCCTAAATAACTATCTTTAATAGTATTTGATATGGCATTAAAAGCAGCACCCGATTGTTGGTTGGTCAAAACAATTATTCCTAATTGAATTTCGGGGAATAGAATAGTTTGGGTTACAATACCATCAAGACCTCCAGTGTGTGAAACTTGTAAATGACCATTCACATCCGCTAATTGCCATCCCAATCCATACGTTTTAAAATTACAATTATAGGGATTCATATTGGTAATGGGTAAAATGGTTTGTGGTGTCCACATTTCATGATGTACTTCCTCACTAAACAATTGGTTTTGGTTTTTATCACCATACTTACCATTTTTTAATTGGGTAATTACCCATTTGCTTAAATCATTGGTACTTGTATAAATTCCAGCAGCGGCATCAAATATTGGATTGGTGTATCGTTTTATTATGTCTAATTTACCATTGGTAGGGACGTGAGGAGCAATAGTGTTTGTAGTATCTTTTAATCTTCTCCAAGAAGCCGCACTATTATTCATTTGTAAAGGCTTCATTATTCTTGTTTCGATAAAATCACACCATGATTTTCCAGAAGCACGTTCAATAACTTCTCCAGCGATAACATATAATAAATTATCATAATCATATTCAGCTCTAAAACCAGAAACCGGTTTTAAATATTGAATGTTTTTAATGATATCTTTTGGAGTGAAATTGTGTCCGTCTGGCCAAATCATTAAATCTCCTGCACCTAAGCCTAGTCCACTTCTGTGCGTCAACAAATCTCTAATAGTAAATTCATTGGTGACATAATCATTGTACATTTTAAACTCGGGAATGTATTGAATTACTTTATCATCCCAATTGATTTTCTTTTCATCAACTAATATTCCCAATGCTGCAGTTGTGAAGGCTTTACTATTGGACGCAATTCCGAAAAGCGTATTGCCATCAACTTTTTGTTGGGTTTTAATATTAGTAACTCCATACCCTTTAGAAAGAACTACTTTCCCATCTTTTACTATGGCAACAGCAATTCCAGGTACGTTAAAGGTTTTCATAGTTCTTTCTACTACGTCATCCAATTTAGATTCTTTTATTTGTGCAAAAGAATAGGTTGAAGCGAGAGCAGTAATGATGATAAGAAATAAATTTTTCATGTTTAGTTTGTTGTTACAATCAAAATCCTCTTTGTCTTTTCGCTTCAAATAATAAAATGGCAGAAGCTACTGAAACATTCATGGAATCGATTTCACCTTGCATTGGAATGATGATATTTTGGGAAGCATTATCGCGCCAAATTTGTGTTAAGCCTGTTGCTTCAGTTCCCACCACCAATGCGGTTGGAGTAGTATAATTTTGTGTATGATAAAAATTAGAGTTCTGTAATGTAGCTCCAAATATGGTGATATTTTTATTTTTTAAAAACTGAATGATTTCTTCAGATGTACCCATTGCAATTTGATTGGTAAAAAGACATCCTACGCTAGATCGGACAATATTTGGATTGTATAAATCGGTTTTGGGATTGGCAATAATTACTGCATCAATATTAGCAGCATCACTTGTGCGTAGCATCGCACCAATATTACCTGGTTTTTCAATAGATTCCATTACTAAAATCAAAGGGTTTTCAGGTAGTTTTAAATCGGATAAAGACAAAGATTTTGTTTTGGCAATAGCTATTATTCCTTCTGTTGTATCGCGATAGGCTAGTTTTTGGTAAACTTCTTTATTAATTTCAATTAACTCAATTGTGCCATTTATTAATTTAGTTATTTGATCTTTTGAAATTAATTCAGGAAGAAAAAGGATGGTTTCAAGTTTATAATTTCCTTTAATAGCCAATTCAATTTCTCGTTTACCTTCAATTAAAAACGTTCCTGATTGTTTTCGAGCCTTAGCTTTTTCTTGTAGTTGAACTAAAGATTTGATATAAGGATTTTGTATAGAAGTAATTTGTTTCAATGGAACGAAAAGATTTTTGGCGAATTTACAGTGTTTTTTAGAATTTACAATTTATTTTGTTAAATATACCCAACCCACCAAAGGTTCCGGATAATCATTGTCATTCAAATTGAGAATATAGAAATACGTTCCTTTAGGTTCCATTTGATTATCAAATCGAAGTCCTTTTGTAGCAAATCCATCCCAATTTGGAGTTTGATTGTTTCCTGTCCAAACTAATCTACCCCAACGATTATATATTTCTAATTCAAAATTCACAAAAATATTTCTTAAACCCGCTATAAAAAAACTGTCGTTCATACCATCTCCATTGGCGGAAACATAATTGTATACGGTTGGAGGGCAGTTTTTTGAATTTAAGATAAATGAAGTTATAGTATAACAATGGTCATTATCAATTCTAATAAAAATTTCTTTTGGGGTTGATACAGCAGTATAATGATTGCTATTAAGAATTGGATTAGTTTGATTTTGAGCATCAGAATTTGACTCATAGAATTTGACGGTATCGCTTGCATTTACCTTGACTGCATTTTCGTAGTCTGAAAAATCAAAAGTAGCCACTGTAAATCCGGTATTGCAAGCTAATAAAGGCGCAAGAGGATTAAATAAAGGAATTGACCATTGTGTTATAGTTTCAGAAAAACTATTGTTGTTTTCTATAAGTTCTGTTACAATTCCATGTCCAGTTCCATCGTCATCAACATTGAAAGTTAATGTAAAATCAGTTGGAATACTGTCAGGCAGTATGATTATAATTTGCCCATTTTCACTTCCATCAATTGGGATAATAGTTGTAGTTTGAGTTTGAGCCAATAGTTGCCCATTTGCATAAATGGCTATAGGTGTTCCTGCAGGAAGTGGATTAGTACAATTCAAATTAGAAACCGTATAGTTGGCAGTAAGTACTTTAGAATTACAATTTTGTGTTACATTAGTAATTGCAATCGTAGCATCAGGCAATTGACTATTGAGTTTGGTAACCACTGCATTAATCAAGACAAAATCCTGCCCTGAAGTGAGTTGAATTTGAGCAGAAGTATCTCCAATATGAATGTTGTTTTGAATGTCATAGAAATCCAAATCCATATTGTATAAAGTATTGCTACCTGTAAAACTATTGGTGCCATTAAAAGCGTTGTCGGCAGGGTTTAAAGGAGGATTACTTAAAATAGTCCCATTGATTTGTAAGGTTTCATTAACAGCTAGGTTGGCATCACCTTCCCAAGCAACAAATCCAATTTTTGCACCAGCATTATCAATAACATTAAGATTAGTCAAATTGATAGTGATATCATTTGGTATGCTTTCTAATCCATCATAAATATTGATTTGGTTCAGTGGCAAAGTAGCGTCTTTGTAAATAATTACCAATGTCCATCCCGCAAAATTAGTTCTGTTATTACAATAGCCAGGTTCATTAATAAGGGTTTGTGAAATGTCTAAATCAGAAAGAGTATAATTGCCATTACCGGTACTCAACACCTGACTTGTTACATCTGTAAAGGCACTAAAATAAGGTAAATCAGAAGTTATACTAACATTAGAGAAAGTTCTTTGAGCATTGATATCTATGCCATTTAATTTTACATTAAAATCTCCCAATCCTGAACCTGCCCAATATAAATAAGCACTTTGAATTACTTGATTTGCAGATAAATTTAAATTTGCAGTGGAAGACGGTAATATTAAATCTTCACAACCTGGTGTAACATTATTTTCTCCTTTATTTAAAGTTTTGCCCACAAAAATAAAATCATATCGTCCATTGAATTGTTGGTACAAGGATATATTTTGCCCAGACATCGAACAAAATGAAAAGAGAAACATACTAAAATATAGAAAACGTAGTTTAAAATTCATCTAGTATTATAATTATGACATCGAAAATAGGGAATTATTTTTAATAATGACTACTTTTGAATTTGGAATTACTATTAATAATTGCTTAATTTTCCGAAGTTTTAAAAATAAAAGTGAAACACTACCAAGTTAAATTATATCAACCGCAAGATTTTAATCTTTGGAATGCTTTTATAAGTGTTGCCAAAAATGCAACTTTTTTATTTCATAGAAATTTTATGGAATACCATGCCGAAAGATTTCAAGAGTATTCTTTATTAGTTTTTGACGTTGAAAAATTAGTGGCTGTTTTGCCTGCCAATAGAGTAGGGACTACCGTTTTTTCACACCAAGGATTGAGTTATGGCTCCATAGTAGTAAAAGATGATATTCGAATAAAAGAATATGTTGCCATAGTTAAAGAAATCATGAAGTTTTTACAATCCAATGGGGTTGAGAATCTTGAAATAAAGCTATTGCCTAAGATTTACAATGAAACGATAGCTGATGAAATGGATTATGTAGCTTTTTTGATGCAATCATCCCTATTTAGAACCGATGTTTATTTAACGATGGACATGCAAAACGATTACCAACCCAATAGAAATAGAAAAAGAGCATTAAAAATCGCTTCTGAATTGGGAATTGAGATTAAAGAAGAAAAGAACTATGATGGTTTTTGGAATCAAATATTAATTCCGAATTTAAAAGAACGATTTGATGTTAAACCTGTCCATTCTTGCGAGGAAATTGAAATGTTAGCAGTTTTATTTCCAGAGAATATTTTTCTTTTTAATGCTTATCAAGAAGGTGTTTTAAAAGCAGGCGTAGTTATGTTTCTCACAAAAACTGTGGCGCACTTTCAATACAGTTCTGGTGGAAATGATAGAAATGATATTGCAGCTTTGGATATATTATTTGATTACATAATCCAAAAATATGCTCATAAAAAGTATGTTAGTTTTGGCAGTTCTTCAGAAGATAATGGATTAAAGCTAAATGAAGGTTTGGCCTATTGGAAAGAAAGCTTCGGCGCAAAGACTGCTGTACAAAGTTTCCACCGATTCAAGACGTCCAATCATTATTTATTAGATACCGTTCTATTATGATAAAGTTTCTCGATTTACAAAAGATAAATTTGGGCTATCAAGAACAATTTCAAAACAAAATGAAGGTGGTTTTAGATAAAGGTTGGTTTATTCTTGGAGATGAAGTGAAAACATTTGAGGCTAATTTTGCCAAATATTGTGGTACAAAACATTGTATTGGTGTTGGAAACGGTTTGGATGCTTTAGTTTTAATATTTAAAAGTTATATTCAATTAGGAAAACTCAAAAAAGGCGATGAGGTTATCGTGCCTGCCAATACTTATATCGCTAGTATACTAGCCATTCTTCAAGCAGATTTAATTCCAGTGTTGGTGGAGCCAAGTTTAGACACCTATAATATCAATCCTGATTTAATTGCCGAAAAAATTACAGCTAAAACTAAAGCTATTTTGATGGTGCATCTGTATGGACAATTGGCAGCTATGGATGAACTGATAACTATTGGTTACCAACACAATTTATTGTTGATTGAAGACGCCGCACAAGGACATGGATTGCCATTTAAGGGAAGTCATGCCCGGGCATTTAGTTTTTATCCAGGAAAAAACTTAGGTGCTCTTGGAGATGCAGGAGCTATTACCACTAATGATGATGAATTAGCGAAAGTAATTGCATCCTTACGTAATTATGGTTCAGAGCAGAAATATCACAATGAGTTTATCGGAATAAATTCTCGGTTGGATGAACTTCAAGCCGCATTTTTAAATGTAAAATTACCCCATTTAGAGGCGGATAATAATAAAAGACGTAGTATTGCAAAACGCTATTTGACGGAAATTAAAAATATTAAAATAAATCTACCTTATTGGGATTTATCTACTAATCATGTTTTTCATTTGTTTGTGATTCGAACCGAAAATAGAGTAGCATTACAAGAATATTTATTGCAAAATGGTATTGAAACGATGATTCATTATCCTATTCCTCCTCATCAACAAAAAGCACTTGCCCATTGGAATTCACTTTCCTTTCCTATTACAGAAAAGATTCATAATGAAGTGTTGAGTTTGCCTATAAGTCCAGTTATGACAAAAGAAGAAGTGGATTTTGTAATTGAAATATTAAATAAGTAGTAAGATGAGTACTTCAAAGAGAATAAAAGACTTCTGTTTTGTTACTTTACGAGTGTGGAAGTATAAAATACTTTCAGATTGTAAACAAGTAAAGGGGAATCCAAAATGCTATCATCCTTTATTAAAAAAAGGAAAAGGGAAAATTTCTTTTGGATCAAATGTACAAATTGGAGTTATTGCCTCTCCAAATTACTATTCTCATTATTCTTATGTAGAAGCAAGGATGGAGTCAAGTGAAATTATAATTGGAAATAATGTAGCTATTAACAATGGTTTTTCTGCTGTTGCCTTTTCTAAAATAACTATTGGTAATGGCGTTTTAATAGGTTTTAATTGTAGTATTATGGATAATGATGGACATAATTTAAATCCAAATGAACGAAACTCAACGACTATAATTGCAGCAGATGTCTTACTAGAAGAAAACGTTTTTATTTCTGATAATGTAACTATTTTAAAAGGGGTTACAATTGGTAAAAATTCTGTTATTGGAAATGGTTCCATAGTTGTTCAATCGATTCCGGAAAATGTAATAGCAGCTGGAATTCCTGCTAAGGTAATAAAGAGTTTACTGTGATTCAAAAACTAAAAAAAAATCCTTTAATCAAAGTACTGTCAATAAATTCTATATCCGTTGCAGTTAGTTTTGTATTAGGTGTCTTTTCTTCAAAAATTATTTCTGTTTTTTTAGGGACTTCGGGAATGGCTTTGACGGGAAGTTTTAGAAATTTCACCGCAATGTTAAAATCAATAGCTACTCTTGGAGTCAGTAATTCTGTTGTAAAACTATTTGTTGAAAATAAAGAGAACAAAGAAGAGTTAGGCACCATCTATTCTACCTTTTTTGGATTTTTTTTAATACTATCTTCACTTTTAGGTATTTCTGTTGTTCTCTTTGCCAGCCAAATTTCACAATTTATTTTTTTTAAAAACGCCTATTATATTCCTATTCAATTTTTTGGATTGGCATTACCAATGATTGTAATTAATGTTTTTTGGACCGCCATTTACAATGCATTCGAAAAATTCAGATTGATAGTAATCATTCAAATAAGTTCTAATATTTTATTATTTGCAATTACTGCTTTATTAATTTGGAAAGAAAACCTTTTTGGAGGATTACTAGCCATTGCTATAGGAGATCTTATTTCATTTGGAATCACATATTTTTTTATTAAAAAAAGTTTTGGTTATTTTAAGTTTTCTATAAAAAAAATGACGGTTGGAAAATACTTTACTGTGCTTAAAAGATTTTCTTTAATGGCTTTCTTAAGCGCTGTCATAGTTCCTGTTACTTTAATCTTAATCCGAAATAAAATTGTGGCACTTTACACCACACAAGAGGCTGGAATATGGGATGGTGTAAATCGGCTTTCTAGTTTTTATATGATGTTCTTTAATGCTGGACTTTCTTTGTATTATGTTCCAAAACTTGCTTCTTTAACAACCGATAAAGAATTTAAAAATGAATTAAAAGAGTACTTCAAAATACTAGTACCCCTTTTTTTAATAATGTTAATGTTTATTTTTATTCTAAAAGATTTTATTATCGAACTTGCTTTCACAAAAGAGTTTCACAGAATAAAGAGTATTCTGGTTTGGCAAATGTTAGGTGACTTTTTTAGAATAATGTCACTTGCTTTTGGCTTTCAAATAGTAATAAAATCAATGATGAAAAGATATTTTATAATTGAAATTGTATTTAATGCAACTTTTTTAATCCTATCTTTTTTATTGTTGCCACAGTATTCAAGCCAAGGAGTGGTCCAAGCCTATTGTATAGCTAGTATATTGAGTTTTTTAATTATGATTTTTATGTTTAGAAAATTATTCAGAAACTAAAGATTAGTAGTTCTAAATTTAAGATCTCATTTATTTAAGGCTATAGTTTTATGCTAAGAAACTAACGAAAGCTTTTATCGTTTTCGAACTATTTTCGCTGACCGTTTTATACTTTAGTAGTATCTATTGGATGACTCTCTTTAAAATTGAAGGTGTAGTTATGGGATATGCCATCACTTACGCAGTTTATTTTGTGGCTTTGAGTGTTTATTTTAGAAAGTGTTTGGTTTGAAAAAAAAGAATAAACAGTATTTGCTGACATTGAAACATATTGATGTTTCTGAATATTCTATTGAAGTAAATAAATCATTTACATTTTTTATGTATTAGAAAAACAAAATGAAATCAACATGGTAAAACTATTTTAAGTATATTAGTTCACTGTAATTAAATTTATTATGAAAAAAATATTGTTTCTTTTTGTTTTATGTTCACAGTTTATGAATGCAATTGAAGTTGGTTCTTTTGAAGAAGCTCAAAAATTAGCTTTAGGAACTAATAAAATTATACTTGTTGATTTTTGGGCAACATGGTGTGGACCTTGTAAAAGAATGGATTTTAATACTTGGAATGACGAAAGAGTTAAATCAGCAATGAATGATTTTATTTTTGTTAAAATCGACATTGATAAAAACAGAGAGTTAGCAAATAAATACAATGTGAAATCAATACCCAATATTTTTTTCCTTGATGGTAATGGTTTTTCAATTCATAATATACTTGGTTATAAAACACCAAATAAAATAATAAAATATCTTGAAAATTATAATATCTCTACCGAGATTATTTCAATCGAACTTATTAACCAATATAAAAAACCTAATTATTATAATTTATTAAAATTGATATCCAAATATTATGATTTTACTTTATATGCAGATAATGACTTAAAAGGAGATTTATTGCATGTGTGTTCTTTGTATTTGGATGAAAGTAATAATTATTTATCAAAAAAGGAAGAAAATTATGTTAAAAAGAAGCAAAAAATAGAATTAATTAAATTGTTTACTCTAGCTTATAATTTTAATTTTGATAAATTGGATAAGAAAATATCTGAAATTAAAATAGCAGAGATTGATGAGTCCAATTATTTTGATTATTGGTTCTTGAAGTACATATCTACAAAAGCATTAGGAAAAGAAACTTCTGTAATGGAAGAACAATTAAAGAATAATGAATTAGAGAATGTTATTACAGATTCAAATAAACTCTATGCATTCTACCTTAAATCTAAAGAGAAAAAAACTATTGAATAAAATATTTTAAGTATTCAATTCGGGTTTCAATAAAAACATCTCTAATTTGATAATCTTCCGCAAACATCTCTAACAAAATAACAACTATCTCCTTAATTGCTTCTTTATTATTTATTGTAATGCCAACAAAATTGTTTCTTCACTAACGATACTCTTTCGGTACTGTTTAGCTTTTGTTTTTTTTCTTTTAGAATTATATTAAAATAGAGTCTAAAAGCAATTTAGACAAGTCAAAAAGCAATTTAGACAAGTCAAAAAGCAAAATCGAAAGGTCTAAAAGTAATTTAGACTAGTCGAAAAGCAAAATAAAATAGTCTAAAAGCAAAATGATAAGGTTTATTTTAGAAATAGACTTTTAATAAAGACTTTGTTTGGAGTTATTTTTGATAATGCGCCAAGTATTGCTTCGCAATTTTGATGTAATCGTGTTCTTTTTCGATAAATTGTCTGGCAGCGGCTCCTATTTTTTTGATTTCTATTGGATTTTCAATCAGATGGGAAAGTTTGTTTACCAAATAATCAACATCTGGCAAGGCATTAATGGCTACTGTTTCAGTCAAATGATAGTGGTCTACAAATTCGTTCTCGGCACCAGTAAAAACTACTTTTCCTTTTGCCATTGCTTCTAGTGCATTGTAGCCTTGGTCAAAACCATACACTTGATCCAAAACAATATGGGATTGGTCGTAAAGCGAAATATATTCGGTATACTGCAAACTTTCGGCAATTGTCAGGGCAACTTTAGTTGGATATTTCGCTTGGATAACTTCAAGGGCTTTTTCAAAAAAAGAGATTCCTTTGGTATAATATGTCCCCCTATTAATCCCTAGAAAAATTATTATTTTGTCCGTAATTTCTATTTGTGAAAAGCGAAATTGGGTAGTGTTGATGGGATTAGGCAGCAATCCTAAAAACTGCGGATGCTTTTGTAAGGGCAACACATAATCAATATCGGAGGCGAAAACTCCTTCTATATTTTGATAGACTAAATCGTGGGTTTTTTTATGATTGGGTGTCAGAAAATCAAAGATAAATAGGTATTCCTTTTTTGAATTTGGATTTTCAAAATAGGGATTCATAATAGAATAACGCTCTTTTTTCGCTAGTAAATAATTGGCGACCACATAGTCAACACCACAACACAAAAGAAAAGTTTTTTTGTTGTTTTTAAAAAGTTTCTTCAGCAGAAAACGCTCCAAACGAGGAGTAGTCTGTATAGGGGCTTCGTTGATATACTGCACTACATCAAAGTTTTTCAGTTGGTTCAAATGAAAATAAAATCGAATCCCGAATTCTAATCTTGCTGCGTCCCACGAAGTCAATCTATAAATAAGCTGTCGTGCGATATTGCCTACTTTGCTTTCGCTCCATTTAGCTTTGGTCGATAAATCAACAGGAAAATTCTTGAAACCATCGCCATTGGCAATGATTACTACCTCGTGACCGAGTGCTACCAATCCTTCTTTCAAAGAATTGTGTAACCGACTAAATTCCCCTACTAATAAAATTCTCACTTATTGCTTATATTTGTTGCTAAAATAGTTAAAAATTAGTGAACTCATCTGCTTCAAAATATAAAATTTGCATAGTGTCTGATCATTTATCGGGTGGAGGAGCAGAGCGTTGTTCAGCTATATTATCTGTTTTTTTTGAGCAAAATAACATTGCTGTTCACCATGTTTTGGTACAAGATAAAATAGCGTATACCTATGCAGGAGAAGTCTTGAATTTAGGAAAACTCAAGAAAGGTGGCTATAATCTAAAAGACCGTTTCCAACGATTTGTTACGTTGTATCATTTTTTGAGAAATCATCAATTTGATTATATTATCGATACAAGGGTAAAGAACAAACAGTGGCAAGAATGGGTTATTTTTAACTTCATTTATAATGTGCCCACGATTATTATTGTGCATAGTTATATGACGGAGATGTATTTCCCCAAATCACAATTTTTAGCAAAACATATTTTTAAAAAATGTAAAGCTATTGTTTCTGTTTCCAAGGCTATTACAGAAAAAATATCGGCACACTATCATTATTCGCAAACAAAAACCATTCATAATCCTATTGATTTAATCTCAATTGAGCAACAATCAAAAGAAACTATTGCTATCGATGGTAAATATATCTTGGCGGTGGGAAATATGCAGGTGGATGTCAAACAATTTGATAAATTGATTAGACTATATGCCCAATCGGAATTACCCAATCGGAAGATAAAATTGATAATTATTGGTGAGGGCATTTTACTTATAGGGTTGCAACAGCTTGCTAGCGATTTGCAGTTGCAAGATATGGTTGTTTTTAAAGGAAGTATCTCCAATCCGTTCCCTTATTATAGACAGGCACTTTATACAGTCTTAACCAGCAGAAATGAAGGGTTTCCAACGGTTTTAATAGAATCATTGGCTTGTGAAACGCCCGTTGTTTCTTTTGATTGTTTATCGGGGCCACGAGAAATTATTCAGCACGAAAGCAATGGTTTGTTGGTAGAAAATCAAAACGAAGAAAAATTTGTTTTGGCAATGAATGAAATGGTTTTAAATGAAAAATTGTATTATCATTGTAAGCAAAATGCAAAACAAAGTGTGCAACAATTTTCTTTGCAGACAATAGGAAAACAATGGTTGCAACTTTTTAAATAAAAAACAATGAATATTGAAATTATAAATATACCAAAAGTTGAAGATTACAGAGGTAATCTAGCAATAATTGAAAAAGATGTAGTTCCTTTTGAAATTAAAAGGGTCTATTATTTATTTGATGTTCCTAGCACTGCCCATCGTGGTGGTCATTCTCATATTGAGCAGTTAGAAGTGTTGATTGCTTTATCAGGAAGTTTTGATGTAGTTGTTAAAGACGGGATTTTTGAACGAACTGTTAATTTAAATAAGCCAGATAAAGGATTGTTGATTCATAAAAATATTTGGAGAGAATTGGAAAATTTTTCTTCAGGAGCCGTTTGTTTAGTAATTGCTTCAGATGTATTTAAAGAAGAAGATTATATTAGGGATTATGCTGTTTTTTTAGAATCACTTACTTTGTAAATTAACATTCAAAACTTCAATTTTAATTGATGATTTTATCGGTTTATATTGTAAAAGAGTTGACTTTTTAAATTATGAAAATACTCTATTTAGTACCTAAAATTAATGCGGAAGGCGGTTTAGAACGAGTATTGAGTCTAAAGGCAAATTATCTAGTTGAGAAGTTCCATCATGAGGTTTCTATTATGACTCAAAATGAAGGAAGCTCTTCGTTATTTTATCCTTTAAACGATACTATCCAATTATATGATATTGATTTAAGCGGTACCAGACTAGAATTTGTTGCTAAGTATTGCAAGGGAGTTGCTCGCATCGTTACACTTGTTAATCCCGATATTGTCTTAGTGGCTGACAGTATGTATAAAGCCTATTTAGTATCTTTAGTAGTAAAAAATAAACCTATTGTTTACGAATGTCATAATTCAATTTTTGTAAAACAGACCCCTAAACACTATCCTTTTTATTTAAATTGGATTCCCAAGTTTGATCTTTGGTTTAATAGATATGTTGCTCAACGAATGAATGCTTTTGTGTCATTGTCCAAAGAAAGTTTAGCCGAATGGGGAGTACCTAACGGCATTGTTATACCTAATCCGAATTGGCTTGAAACAGAAAGAACAGCTAATTTTGAAGCAAAGAAAATAATTATAGTAGCACGACATTCTTATGAAAAAGGATTGGATCGATTTTTTCCTATTTGGAAAGTTGTTTCCCAAAATCACCCAGATTGGAAAGTTGAGATTTATGGAAAATCATCATCAACATTGCATTTTCAAGATGCAGTTAATCAATTAGGAATTGCTGATTCTGTTGTGTTTATGGAGCCCATAAAAACGATAACTGAGAAATATTTGGAAGCTTCTATTTATGTCATGACGTCACGATTTGAAGCCTTTCCAATGGTTCTAATAGAAGCAATGTCTTGTGGTTTGCCTGTTATTGCTTATGATTGTCCTTGCGGACCAAGAGCGATTATTGAAAATGAAGAAAATGGGTTTTTGATTGAAAATGGTAATCAAAATCAATTTATTAGTACGCTTCAAAAAGTAATGGAAAGTAGCGAAGTGCGAAAAGCAATAGGAGCAAACGCAAAAAAATCTACAGAGAAGTATGCTATTGATACCATAATGAATCAATGGAATTCTTTTTTACAATCAAAAATGAAATAGTTTTAGATTATAAAGTGCATAAATATCCAATTCTGTAAACATCAAAAAAAAATAACGAAGGGTTTAAGCTCGAGATGTTTCTAAGCAACAAAGATTGGCTCATTCTAAATACATTGGCTACTAGCCATTTCATACGAATCTTTTTAATGGTGAAATATACTTTTGAGATTTTTACATAATCAGGAGGCAGTAACTCTTTTTCTAATAAATTTTTTAGTGCCATTAGTGATTCTTGTTCTTTTTTAATCGCCACAGCAAATTCGTCAAGTCCATAATGAAATACGGGGTTTTCAATATGCACAATTGGAATTTCATTTTTCATGACTTCATACGAAAACAAAGTATCTTCATGTCTTAAGTTTGGAATAGCTTCATTAAACGAAACAATACTAAAAACTTCTTTGTGAATCAAGAAATTCAACGTTAGAAAAGAAAGGTATTTGTTTTTATTTCGTTGCCTTACAGATAGGGCTTCTCTTTGATTTCCATAAATCCATCGCAAAAGTTTTTGTTTTGGAGGTTTTTCATTTTGGTAGCGAATGCCTCCATATACTATTTTTGAGGAATCATTAATAGCTGAAACATAAGTTGAAATAAAATTCTTATGAATAGGAAACGTATCAGCATCTAAAAAGAGTAAATAAGGAAAACTTGCTTTTTGAGCTAGTAAATTTCTGTTTTTGGCTCTTCCAAGATTGACTGCATTGGAACTAAAGCTGCAATGCCCTAGAGTGTTTATTTTATTATTTTCAAAATTTGCAACAGGATTGGAATTATCGTCCTGACAAATGATTTCATAATCAATTCCCAAAATATCGCATTGATTTTTTAGTTCGGAAACCAAATCAAAGACAGTGTAATTATATGTTGGGATTAGTATAGATAACATCTTTTTTTTAATTTAAAAAACGATATCTAATAATGCAATAAATAGCATGTAATCCATCTTTCCAATTGATTTTTTTTCCTTCTTCATAGGTTCTTCCATAATAAGAAATGCCAACTTCATAAATTCTAACTTTTCTAATTTTAGAAATTTTTGCAGTGACTTCGGGTTCAAACCCAAAACGTTTTTCTTTTAACGATAAAGATTTAAGCATTGAAGTGTTGAACAGTTTGTAGCACGTTTCCATATCCGTTAAATTCAGATTTGTGAATAAATTGGATAGAAACGTTAAAAATTTATTTCCGATAGTATGCCAAAAAAACAAAACACGGTGCGCATTTCCACCCATAAATCGCGAGCCATAAACAACATCGGCAAAACCATCTACAACAGGTTGCAATAAAACATCATATTCTTCGGGATTGTATTCTAAATCGGCATCTTGAATGATGGTATAATCCCCAGAAACGGAAGCTATTCCTGTATGAATAGCAGCACCTTTACCTTTATTCTTTGAATGATTTAGTAATCGAATGTTTAGGCCAGGATTTTGTGTAATATATGTTTCTATCGACTTTTTTGTGTTATCAGTAGAGCAATCGTTAACAATTATAATTTCCTTTTGAATGTTTTGGATTAGAGTAACGTTTTTTATTTTATTTAGGATTAAATGAATTGTTGAACCTTCATTATAAACAGGGATGATAATGGATAATTTTTTCATTTTTAGATCTAAAAAGACAAAGCTACATTAGTATTTTGAATCTGCAATTTTTTCATTAAATTTGTTTTTATGAAAAAATTTCTTCAAAAGTATAAGTTTCAATTTTATTTGGTCACAATTGGAATTTTTTGGCTTCTAATACTTAATTTTTTTCTTCAAATTTTTCAACAAAATTACATTTATGCTGATACAGAATCTTATATAAGAGCATCAGTAGATTTGTATTTTTTTCATAAACCCAATGAGATAAGGCCTACTTTAGTAGCAGCCGTTAATGGTTTACCTTTTTTCTTTGGATTTGCTAAAAGCTCCTTATTTCTTTGGAATATAGTGTTAAATTTTATTTTATGGTTGGCAACTGTACTATTAATTTACAGTTTCTGCTCTAAAATAGTAAACCCTAGAAAAGCATTTTATATAGCACTTATCTATGTTTTTACTTTAGGAAGTTTATTGGTTGTTTTTGAGTTTTTATCAGAACCTCTTTTTTCATTTTTTCTACTAGTTCCATTGATTCTTTTTCAAAAATATGACGATACCAAAAGAATAAGTTTTTTATCAATTGGTCTTTCATTACTAATTTTAAGCATGTTAATCAAACCTGTATCACTCTTGTTGTTCGTTGGAGTTTGCTTTTTATTTGGTTTTAAAGTATTTGTAAAAGTGATTCAAAATAAATCAAGCATTGCAATATACATTTCAATCATAATTGTATTAACTCATCTACAATCCATGAAAAATAATTATGGGAATTATACTTTAAGTTATATTGATGCTTTTACCTATTATAATTATTTAGGGACCAAAGCAGATTGTTACAAGCAAGGAACAAAATATGTGCAATGCAATAACGCTAGGTATATTTATTTTAATAAGTTTTCTTTACCTGACAGTAAAGAGATCGCATTTAAGGATATTAAATATCAAATAACAGAAAACACTTTTAACTTTATAAAAGCCTATTTTGTAAATGTAATTGGAAATTCTTGTGGAGGAAGTGGTTATTTTTATGCTTTTGAAAATAAAAAGGGGATGTATAATTTTGAAATTTATACAATTATTTTTAGGGGAATCTCAAGAATTCAATGTTTACTATATTCTTTAATAGGTATACTACTTTCTTTATATTATTTTTTTAAAAATAAAACAAATAAGATAATAAAAATAATATCTTTTTCAATAATTTATATTATTGGAATTTCAGCAATTTCAAGCGATCAAGGAGATAGATTTCATATAGTAATCTATCCTTTAATTTTAATTTTGTTCGCTAAATTTATATCAAAAAAGATTACACCGTTCTCTGAACCACTTCAAAAATAGCTCCATCTTCACATTTCAATGTTTTTGATGGGAATTTCATCAACAAAGCATAATCATGGGTTGCCATGATGATTGTTTTTCCTAAGGCATTGATGTTTTTTAATACTTCAAGAACTTCAACACTCGTTTGAGGGTCAAGATTTCCTGTTGGTTCATCGGCAAGTATCAATTCAGGGTCATTTAACAAGGCTCTTGCAATGGCAACACGTTGTTGTTCACCACCCGATAGTTGGTGTGGCATTTGATTGGCAAAACCTTTCATCCCCACTTTATCTAAAACTTCGTCAATTTTGTTTTGCATTTCGGTAGCATCTGTCCATCCCGTTGCTTTTAATACAAAAAGCATGTTATCATTGACACTTCTGTCCGGAAGTAATTTGAAATCTTGAAACACAATTCCGATTTTTCTTCTCAAATAGGGAATATCTTTCTCTTGTAAAGCAGCTAAATCATATTCAACAATATGTCCTTCTCCTTCTGTAAGAGGTAAATCACCATACAAGGTTTTCATAAAACTACTTTTTCCGGTACCTGTCTTCCCAATTATATAAAGGAATTCACCATGATTTACTTCAAGGTTAATTTGAGATAAAATCACTTTATTTTCTTGATAAATGGTGACGTCTTTTAATGATAATACTGCTTGTGACATAGGAAATTTTGTTTATTGGGTAAAAGTAATAAATTTTAAATTTTAAATATTAGATTTTAAATATATAAATTTTTCATTTTGTTTTAATAAACTTAATTACTTGATTTTTATTGTTTGGAAACTTTTTAATATCTAAAATTTAATTGTTAAGAAAAATGTTTATAATAAAAGCAAACTATCGCACGTTATACATTGGAGAATGATAATTTTGAATGATAATAAAAACACTTTGCAATGCGAAAAATAGCGGCTTTTTTACTTTTAAATGTATTAGTTTCAGGAGCAACTATCACTGCTCAACAATCAGCAATTTATACCAACTCACTTTCTGAATTTGACAAGGCTGTTTCGCTTTATAATGATAAGCAATTTTTAGCTGCGCAAATACTTTTTGATAAAGTGCAACAAAATAACAAAGAACAAGATGTTCAATCGGATTGTGCTTATTATATTGCCAATTGTGCTATTCGATTAAATCAAGCGGGTGCTGATAAATTGGTACAAGATTTTGTTGCTAATTATCCAACGAGTACAAAACTCAATCAAGCATATCTCGGAGTTGCTACTTATTATTTTGAAAATGGAAATTTTCCACAAGCTTTGGAATATTTCAGTAAAGTGGATGAAAGCGGATTGACTTATGATGAATTAGAGAAATACAATTTCCAAAAAGGGTATTCATTTTTTGCTGCTAATAATAAAAAAGAAGCTACAACCTATTTAAATAAAGTGGCTAATTCAAAGCAATACGGTTCTCAAGCCAAATATTATTTAGGGTTTATGGCTTATGAAGGTGATAATTACAAAGAAGCTACCAAATATTTTGATCAAGTTTCTGGAGAGGATAAATACAAAGAAAAACTATCCTATTTCCAAGCAGACATGAACTTTAAGCAAGGTAATTTTCAAAAAGCAATTGATTTAGGAAAAGCAGCTATGACAAAGTCCAACGCAATGGAAAAATCAGAATTGAATAAAATCATAGGGGAGAGTTATTTTAACTTGAATAAATACGATGAAGCGCTACCTTATTTGAAACAATATGGTGGAAAAAAAGGAAAATGGAATAATACTGATTATTATCAATTAGGATATACCTATTATCAACAAAAAGATTATGATAATGCAATTTCTCAATTTAATAAAATTATTGACGGAAAAGACGCTGTTTCTCAAAATGCATACTATCATTTAGGTGAATGTTATATGAAAACGGATAAGAAGCAACAAGCATTGAATGCCTTTAAAAATGCTTCAGAAATGGATTTTGATAAGAAAATTCAAGAAGATGCCAATTTGAATTATGCTAAAATAAGTTATGAAATTGGAAATTCCTATCAATCTGTTCCAGATGTATTATCAGCTTTTTTAAATAAATATCCTGATTCGCCTAATAAAAGTGAGATTGAAAGTTTATTGATTAATTCTTATATCACTTCTAAAAATTATAAAGAAGCGTTGACTTTGTTAGAAAAAAGCAAAAATCCAGAAAACCGTTTGGCGTACCAAAAAGTAACGTTCTATCGTGGTTTAGAATTATATACTGATGGTAATTATAAAGAAGCACAAATGATGTTTAAAACTTCAATTGGAGTTCAAAAAGAAGCTAAATTTTCTGCACGTGCCACATTTTGGAAAGCAGAAACCGAATATACCTTAGACAACTTTAATGAGGCATTGTTGAGTTTTAAACAATTTGAAGGAATGGCAGAAGCTAAAAACACTCCTGAATTTAAGAATCTTAAATACAATATTGCGTATTGTTATTTCAAACAAAAAGAATACGACCAAGCCGGAAATTACTTTCAAAGTTTTATCGAAGGCGCTAAAGATGATAAAATACGATTGAATGATTCGTATTTGCGCTTGGGAGACAGTCGTTTTGTAACTTCAAAATACTGGCCTGCCATGGATGCTTATAATAAAGCAATCGAATTAAAAAGTGTGGATGCCGATTACGCCGCTTTCCAAAAAGCAATCAGTTATGGATTTGTGAGTAAAAATGATAAGAAAATAGATGATTTTATTAAGTTTCTTCAAACGTTTAAAACATCACAATATCGAGATGATGCATTGTTTGAATTAGGAAATACCTATGTCGCTGACAATAAAACGGATTTAGCAATCAAAACCTATGACCAATTGCTGAGTGAATTCAAAAACGGTTCTTATTCGTCTAAAGCAGTTTTGCGTCAAGGGTTAATTTATTATAATACCAATAAAGACGAATTGGCAATTGCTAAATTTAAAAAAGTAGCCTCAGAATATCCAAGAACTCCAGAAGCATTAGAAGCAGTTTCTACTGCTAGATTAATTTATGTAGACAACGGAAAAGTTGATGAATATGCAACTTGGGTTAAAACGTTAGATTTTGTGGAAGTTTCAGATGTAGATTTGGATAATGATACTTATGAAGCAGCAGAAAAGCAATATTTGCAAAACAATACGAAACAAGCTATTACCACTTTAGGTGGGTATGTTGCTAAATTCCCTAAAGGGATTCACGCTTTGAAAGCGAATTTTTATTTAGGACAATCTTATTATGCCGATGGTTTAGAACAAAATGCTGTACCAAATTATGAATTTGTAATTGGACAATCCAAAAGCGAATATACAGAACAGGCATTAGCTCGTTTGTGCGAAATCCATTTGAAAAAAGAAAATTTCACAAAAGCAATTCCAGTATTAAAACGTTTAGAAACTGAAGCTGATTTCCCTCAAAATATCACTTTTGCTCAAGCCAATTTGATGCGCGCTTATTACGATCAAAAGGATTATCCTAATGCAGTGGTGTATGCTGATAAAGTGTTGGCTAATCCCAAAACAGATAACAAGATTAAAAGTGATGCACAAATTATTGTAGCACGTTCTGCTATTAAAGCTAATGACGAGGCAAAAGCACGCGTGGCTTATGCTAATTTGTTGAAAATTGCTAATGGAGAATTAGCTGCAGAGGCCTTATATTATGATGCTTATTTCAAAAATAAGGATGCAAAATACGCTGATTCTAATAAGTCGGTTCAGAAATTAGCTAAAGATTATTCAGGCTACAAATACTTTGGCGCTAGAGGCTTAATTGTAATGGCTAAAAACTATTACGGGTTAAAAGATAGTTTTCAAGCCACCTCAATTTTAGATAGTGTAATTGAAAACTTTGTTGATTTGCCCGAGGTTGTTCAAGAAGCAAAAACCGAATTGGATACTATTAAAACCGAAGAAAGTAAAACAAATTCGTCAATAAGCAAATAAGATTCTGTATGACTCTGCGCAATCTCTGTGCAGCTCTGTGTAATAGTTAAAAAAGAAAAAATGAAAATCAATTTCCAATATAAAATCGCCATCCTAGTAGTTGTTTTAGCTACTCAAATTTCGTTTGCTCAAAAGAAAGACGAAAACATCGGAACCGAAGTAGTTAATGTGGTGAAACCCTATACACCGACCATTTCGGATGCTTTCAAAGTAAAAGAAACGCCTTCTTTGGAAGATGAAGATAATTCCAAAAAAGAGAATATTCAATATACTATTTTCTCTTTTCCTGTGGCATCTACTTTTGCTCCAGCTAAAGGAAAAGCTGCAGGTGTTGAAAGCGGTGCAAAAGAAAAACTATTTAATAATTATGCTACGTTAGCCGCAGGGAATTATGGAACAATCAATGCTGAATTGTTTGTGACGCAACCTTTAGAAAATGGTGATTATGTTGGCGCTTTGTTACGTCATTTATCCTCTCAAGGAAGTATAAAAAATGTAGAATTGGATAATAAGTTCTCCAATTCCTCTTTAGATGTAACCTATGGAAGCAAAGCAAAAAACATGTCCTGGAATGGAGATATTGGATACCAACGTCAAACCTATAATTGGTATGGTATAGATCCTGTTTTATATGAAGGATTAGCACCTGCGGATAAAGATTTGTTTTTAAACGGAATTGATCCAAAGCAGACCTATCAAAATATTTATGTAGGAGGAAGATTAGCGGTTAATGAAAGTATTTTCAAAGAGGCAACTATTCGATTCAATCATTTTTCAGATGCTTATGCTTCCGGTGAAAATCGTTTTGTAGCCAAACCATCATTACAGTTCGATGTAATGGATGTAAAGCTAAAAACCAATTTTGTTTTGGATTATTTAAATGGAACTTTTCAAAAAGATTATTTTAATACCACTGATGCTATAAAATATGGCTTTACTAATGTAGGTTTTAAACCAAGTTTTCAGATAAATAAAGAAGATTTATCGGTAAATGTTGGAGCAAGCTTTTTCTATAGCGTGGCAACTGCACCAGGTCAAAACAAGTTTTTTGTCTATCCAAACATTACAGCATCTTATAAAGTTGTTGGTGATTTAATGATTGCTTATGGTGGTGCCGAAGGAACACTTAAACAAAACACCTATCATGATTTTGTGGATGAAAACTTTTTC
>CAIWKX010000176.1 GCA_903913315.1 uncultured Bacteroidota bacterium
AACACTCATCACAATCGTATACTTTCTTTTTAAGAAAATTATCATCTGTAGCATATTTCATATCATAAACAAAATCACTACTAAAATTTTTAAGTTTCACAAAACTAGTATCGTTGATGCCTTCATAAAGGGCAATAGAATTGCCTTTTAAATAATTATTCTTTAGAATTTGCTTCTTATTCGCCAACGATGATTCGGTAGATTTACAACCAACCAAAAGAAATAAAAAAATAAACAACAGCGAAACAGCAGTAGCTTTCATTAAAAATATTTTTCCAGCCACAATATAGGAAGAAAAAAAGAATTCTTACTATTGAATTTTATGACATTCCAATTTTGTGTTTTTTTTTATTAAAAAATAAAATTTCTAATCGTCACTATCTTTATCTGAATTCTCGTTAGTGTTAGTTCTACCATTGGCAAGTTCTGTATGTCTTATTTGTCCGCCTAAATATCCCGTTCGTGCTACCAATCCAAAGCTTATTATTGAAATCAGTAAAATCACAAAAGCTGTTGTTCTCGTTAATTGTAGTTTTCGCAAGGTTATAAATAAACCTAAAATAGAAGCAAGTCCCAAAATGATTAAAGCAATTAACGCAAACACAGCAAAATCTTTGTGTTGTTCAATATTTGCTTTGGCAACCCCTTGCAATTTTTCTACACTTTCTTCTGCACCTTCTCCCGTTACATATGCAATTCCTGCTCCAAGTGAAGAAATTATCAAAACATAGTAAGCTCCAATTATTGTTTGATTACTCTTGGTCCACAACCCATGTGCAAGCACCATTCCTCCTAACATAGAACCAAAAATAGGGAGATGTGTAATTAATAAATGGATGTGTGTTTGATTCATAATAAATAGTTATTGAAAAACAATGAATTTTTCTCTCTCAGTCAATGAAAAATCACAATGATTGGGTGCATTAGTAGCATAAGTATCACCACAAGCTGGACAAACAAAATATTTAGTTGGTAAACTACTTAGCTTTTTTGAATTGATGTCTTTTAAAGCTTGTTCAAAAAAGATATTGTGTTTTACTTCTGTTTTCATAGCATACGTAAGACTTACAATAGCCATTTGATTGTTAGCAGTTGCAGCAGCATTCAAAAAATTGGGATACATTGTTGTAGCTTCATACGCTTCCCCTTTAACATCGTCTGACAAATTCTCTCTAGTTGTTTTAACCTTATAATCCGGAATTATTATCGGAACATTAGCTCCAGCATCTTCGATAACTACTTTATGGTTTGCAGCATGAATGCTTTCTGCCCTAGAAACTGCTTTATATAGTAAAGCTATGTTATGAAAACCTTCATCTTCCGCTTTTTTAGAAAACGCTTCGTATTTAGCTGTTGCTGTTTTCTCCCCTTTATAGGCTGTTTGCATATTTTCAATTGTTTTTGCTCCTGCTTCCATAAGTTCTTTCTTTGTTATTGTTATTTTAATTTCTGTTTTTTTAGTATCGCATGAAGCGATTATTAGGCAACCAAGTATTGCTAAGTGTCCATACTTTTTCATTTTTAATAGCTTTAGATTGCCTACAAAGCTAACTGCTATATCCATCTTTGATGTTGTATAATTAATTCTAAAACTTGTGAAATTCACAGTTATATTTAACCCAAATTACACATTAGAAAAACCTACCCCATTTGATACCTTTGTCAAAGCTTATTATGACATAATTTATAGCTTTGACAAAGATTTTGGATTTAATGCGTAATTTGGGTTTAATCTCTTATAATACCATTAAAAAAGAGAACCTCATTTAAGAAAATTTAAACGAGGTTGTCTTTTAGAGTAATGAAATTAAACCAATTAGTTTTTTCCCATTTCAAAATTGGTCCAAATGGTAATATCATTCCCTACTCCTGTTAAAGCTGCTGTATCACCAACATTAAAATCACTGCGATGTAACATCCCTTTTATGGTAAACCCTGCGGTATTTTTTTTCGTTTTAGTTACCGCCCATCCATTCAAGGTGGCATTAAACTCAACGCTTTTAGTAATACCATGCATTGTTAAGTTACCTTTTAGTTTATAATTTTTTCCTTTAACTTTAGTAAATGAAGTGCTTTTAAAATTTAACGTTGGAAACTTTTCTGCATCAAACCAACTGGCGCTTCTTAAATCAGTATCACGATATTCAACTTCTGTATTGATAGATTTACTATCGGCAATCATTTCAATTTTGGCATCCGAAAAATCTGGTTTTTCTGATTTCATTGTAACCGTAAAAGTTTGAAAACGCCCATCCACATGAGATATTCCAAAATGCATTACACTGAAGTTAAGTTGTGCGTGCATACTATCTTCTGTCCATACTGTTTCGCTTGCAGTAAAAGAACTAAGCAGACCAACTGCCATAATTAATGATATAATCTTTTTCATTTTTTTTATTTTTAAATGTTATTATTGAATAAAGTGTAATACAGGAACTTTGAAACTAGGATAATCTATATATCCTCTAGCGGATGCCGTATAAAAGGTGTCGGCATTAAGATTTTCAGATAATTGCTGATTGCGTCGTAATCGTTCCACCAAATCAGGATTATTAATAAATGGTCTTCCAAATCCAACAAGGTCACACAAACCACTTTTAAGATCGGCTTCAGCACTGTCTTTATCATAACCACCACAAAGAATTATCGTATTATGAAAATTTTTACGAATTAATTTTTTAATCTCCAATGGAACAATAGGCGATCCCATTGAAGAATGGTCCACAATATGAATATAAGCAATATCTAATTTGTTAATTTCTTTTGATAAATAATCATAAGTAGCATCAATTTCTGGATAATTGGGCATATCACCAGATACACCGTAAGGAGATAAACGAATTCCCGTTTTATCTTTACCAATAGCCTCAGCAACGGCAGTTACTACTTCTATCACAAAACGACAACGGTTTTCAATACTGCCATCATATTTATCGGTACGAACATTACTCACTGGTGATAAAAATTCTTCAAGTAAGTAGCCGTTTGCTCCATGCAATTCAACACCATCAAATCCTGCTTCCATAGCATTTTTAGCTGCTTTGACATATTCAGCCTGGGTTGACACAATATCGTCTAAAGTCATTGCCTTAGGAGTTGGATAATCTTGTAATTCTTTAGCATCAGTCCACATTTGACCTGCCGCTCTTATAGCAGAAGGCGCAATTATTTCAGTACCTTCTGCCATATTTAAAATATGACTAATTCTTCCTGTGTGCATTAACTGCACTATTATTTTCCCCCCATATTTATGTACTGCCGACGTTGTTTTTTTCCAGCCTACTATTTGTGCTTCATTAAAAATACCCGGAATACGAGCATAGCCCAAGCCATTTGGAGAAGGCGAAGTTCCTTCCGAAATAATTAAACCTGCCGAAGCACGCTGTTGATAATAAGTGGCCATCAAATCATTTGGAATATTTCCAATAGCTCTACATCTCGTCATAGGAGCCATAACAATACTGTTTCTTAAACTTAGTGACCCAACTTTCCTTGGGTTAAATAATTCATATTTTTTCATTTTTTTATAATTTTAATCTCATTAGGTTTAATTCCTCGAAGCTCTGCTTCGATTTATTTATTTTTTTGCCACTGATTGACAGATTAAAAGGTTTTTGAAAATCTGTGAATCTGTGCTTGTTATTTCTCTAATACCTCTGGGGCTCTGCCCCGAGGTAATTTATTTTCTGCTATTTCAATTTTCATTAATTAAATAATAGCTTGAAAATTGGATTGTTTTTATATTAAATAAAGTTAGAGGCATTCAAAGACACAATCACTTCATTTCTTCTTTGGAACATTTGATAAGGCGGGTTGTAACCCAAATAACGGAAATTTCCATAATAGGAAAGACCTTTCTTTTTTAAGGCACTTTCAAGCATCACTTTATGTTTATCAATGCTTTCTGTTGTTGCAAATCCAGCAAATTGAATTACCGCAACATATTCAGGTTCTGTAGTCACAATAGAAATACCTGCATCATTGGGTTTAGGTAAATTAGATTTATCCAATCCTTTTGGTACCACAAATGCCATAGTAGCACTAGTATCACTAATATCCATGTGCACCGGTGAAGTCATGGCAATTTGCTTCTTTTCACTATTGCCTCCAAAAATATATTTTGCCAATACCCCAAACCCCGAACTTCCCAAATCACGATAGTTCTTTGCTTTAGAAGATATCATTACCATAGTTGCAGTAGGATAATATCGTATTTCAAAACCTTCCTCTTCTTGAATAACGGTATACGCTTGTGTTTCTGTTTTATTAGTAGCCATTATGGCATAGATTTGAAATGCAATGAAAATTCCAATTAGTACAAAGACTATACTTATAAATACTTTCATAGTTATTTATTTTAATTAAAAAGGATCACTCAATTCACTTATTCTAATCAGTTTTTTATTTACAAATTCATCCAATCCCAATTGTGCCATTTCTCTTCCATAACCAGAACCTTTTGTTCCACCAAAAGGTAAATCCGCTTGTGTCCAAGTTGGGTGATTGATAAATACCATTCCCGTATCAATTTGATTGGCTATTCGTTTTCCTCTTTCAATATCTTGCGTAAATACTGAACCCCCTAAACCATAAGGAGAATCATTTGCTAAAGCAATGGCTTCTTCTTCATTTTTAACTTTAAAGAAAAGCGCTACTGGTCCGAAAAATTCTTCGTAAAATATAGGATTACTAGGTACTACATCCGTAAGGATTGTTGGTTGCACAAAAGCTCCTTCTCTATCTTCTCTTTTACCTCCTAGTAGAATTTTAGCACCACCATCTACACCCCTTTTTATTTGATCCATTATTTTTACAGCGGCAGCTTCAGTGCAAAGTGGTCCTAAATTAGTGGCTGAATCAATTGGGTCACCAACGACTAATTCAGCTAATTTATTTTTGAACTTTTCAAGAAATGTATCGGCAATACTTTCCAAAGCAATAAAACGTTTGGATGCTACACAACACTGACCATTATTATTAATTCTTCCTACTACTGCCCACTCTACTGCTTTATCAATATCAGCATCTTCCAAAATAATAAAAGCATCACTACCTCCTAATTCTAATACTGATTTTTTAATATGTTTGCCTGCTTCAGTAGCTACACTAGCTCCTGCTGTTTCACTACCAGTAAGTGAAATACCTCTAATTCTTTTATCTCCTACTAATTCTGTAGTTCGTTGGTTTGATAGTAATAGATTAGTATATAATCCAAGTGGTGCTCCCGCTTCTGCAAAAATTTCTTCAATAGCTATAGCACATTGCGGCACATTGGAAGCATGCTTCACTAAAACAGTATTTCCAATCATGATGTTAGGTGCTGCAAAACGAGCCACTTGATAAAAAGGAAAATTCCAAGGTTGAATTCCAAGAAGTATTCCAACAGGACTATAACGAATAATAGCTTTTCCGTGAACAGGATTTAATACTTTATCAGCTAAAAAACCTTCTGCATTTTTAGCATAGTAATCAAATATTTCTGCACTTAACTTAATTTCGCCTTCAGCATGAATTAAAAGCTTACCCATTTCTAAAGTAATCATTTGTGCCAGGTCTTTTCTTTTTGCTCTCAGCAAACCTGCAACTGTATACAATAACTGAGCTCTAGTTTGATAATCTGTTTTCTTCCAATCATCAAATGTGGTGGCTGCTGTTGCTACTGCTTTATCAACGGCGCTATCAGTCATCTCGTCAAATGACTTTATTACCTTATTTGTTGTTGGATTAATGGTTTGAAATGTCATGATTCTATTTTATTATAGTTATTACTAATTTATTTTTTACCCGTTAGTGTTTTTAAAAGTAGTTTGGCTACTGCTCCTGATGATGCCGGATTTTGCCCCGTAATTAACAATCCATCTTTCTTTACATAAGATGACCAATCTTCTCCTTTACTATATAGAGCGCCGTGTTTTTTAAGTTCATCTTCCAATAAAAACGGAACCACATCTGTTAAATGAACAGCAGCTTCTTCGGAATTAGAAAAACCAGTAATTTCTTTTCCTTTAATCAAGGCTTCACCATTTTTAGCTTTTACATTAACTAACGCAGCAGGCGCATGACAAACAAAAGCAATCGGTTTTTTATGATTATAAAAATCTTCGATTAATTGAATAGAAACCCTATCCAAAGCTAAATCCCATAATGGTCCGTGACCTCCTGGATAAAAAACAGCATCATAATCTTCAACTTTTATATCGCTCAATTTTAATGAATGTGCCACCTTATCAATAACAATATTATCTTTATAAAACCTTCTTGTAGATGCCGTTTGCGAATCGGCTAATTCACTTTTTGGATCAACGGGCGGTTGCCCCCCTTTAGGAGATGCTATTGTGATTTTTGCGCCAGCATCCAACAATATATAATAAGGTGTGGTAAACTCTTCTATCCAAAAACCAGTTTTTTCTCCTGTATTTCCTAATAAATCATGCGATGTTAATACAAATACTATTTTCATTTTATTTATTCTTTAGGGTTATAATTAATTCTTTTTATTTTTTTTTATTACTCGCTAAGATGTTTAAAATATTCTATCTGTCGCTCATGATTTTTAGCTTCATTTAAAGTTTTAAATGTGCCAAGATTTCTCCGTTTGTTGGTTTTCGGATTTACTTTAATAGAATAAATTCTATACTCCCCTGACTTCAATTTTCGTATCATAATTACTTCTATTTTAAAAGGTCAATTCATTTTCATAGCACCACAAAGTTGCGTATTATTACTTCCTAAAGCCTTACATAAGAACTGAAATGAATTACATCAATCACACATTGATGCTTATATTGAGGGAAGAAGCCAAGCATTTTAAAACAAAAAAACTATAACATTTCTGCTATAGTTTTACAATTTTTTATGAAGTCCTTTACACTATTTTGATTGAAGCGAAAAATTAAAGTTTTTGTTTCAGACTTTGGCTTTTTTTCATTACAAAGTAGTACTACGGAAATAAAAAAAGCTGAAATATGGGATAAAATACATTTTTGCACCCAATTGAAAAAAATTTAAACGACTTTTATGAGAAAGAATTTCGATGCAGTAGAAAAAAAAACAAGGCATTCTATTTATAAAATGGTTTTCCCTTCAATGCTTGTAGTAATGTATACAAGGCAAGCAATCCATACAACAAACCAATACTAAAAATTCCAATAATGTTTTTTATAAAATAATAAGCAAGGATGGGGAGTACTTGAAGAGCATGCATCCCAATAAAATGTGCTACTCTAAGATCGCCATGTTTTTTGCTCCATTTTAATAAGGGAATTCCAGTACTACCATCCGTTCCTCCAATAGTATGAGACATTCGGGCACCCATTAAAGCGCCTTCAAAAGAAAAAACAACAAAAATGATTACTCCAAAACGAATACTCCAAAGATAATACAACGGTAAATTTGGAAAATCATTTTGAAAAAACAAAACGCCAACATAAGCTGTATAAAGAGTTACTAGTGTGGCGGCCAATCCCATAATTTGAAAAAGAAACAGATACACTCGCGAACTATTATTAAAATGAGAAAGTTGTCCACGTGCCGCTTGAATGGCAATGTAGACAATTTCAAAGCCTAACAGCAGTAGTATTGCCCAATTAAATAAATGGATATTAAAGAACGGTAAGTAATAACAATACCAAGCCATTGACCAAGAATATAAAAATATAGAAAAAGCAAATTTGAAAGGTTTGTTCCAAGCATTTACTCCAGTAACTTGGATAGTAGTGATTTTAGTCAGCAGCAAAAATAGAACTCCAGCCACCAAACAAAGTAATCCAAAATAAAACAAAGTTTCATTTCTAAATTTTAATGTTTCTATAAAGTGCTCACTCATTTTTTTTATGGGGTTGGAATGAATTTAATGCTTTGCCATCTGTTACAAATTGGTTTTCACAATCTGTAGTATTTTTTTTATTGCTTATGTACAATCATATCTTTTTTAAATTTCCTAAATCTAGTAACTTTAATTTTTTTTACTTTTAATAAGAAATTGTAATTCCACTCAATTAGTTTTAATGTTTTTCATTAGTTTTTGTTTAAAATTATTTCATTATTTTTTTAAACAACTTGAATAAAAAAAATACAATTACGATAAGCAAAGCAACCATTACAAGTTGCCATAAAAACAAACCAACACTAAAATCATTCATTACTTTTTCCATAATTTCTTTCTTTACTTAAACATCGATACGATTGTCTTCAATTTGGTAGTATTGTTTTATTTGATTAGTGTAATCTGCCTCTATTTTCTTTTAACCCTTTTCGTCCGCTTTGCAGGAAGTATGGTAAAACTTTCCACTTTAGTTTCTTTGATACCACTTGGATAGGTTGTCGATTCAAAAACCATATCTGATTCTAATGTACCAAAACTATCGTCAGTATAAAGCCATTTATTTTTTGAAATTTCAATAGGTTCTATAGATTGTTCTTCGGTCATAGTATGTTTATTTATTTTAGTTTTAAAATATAATTTAGAGTAATCTAGACGCTATTTTATTTATCAAATCTAACAAAAAAATCACATTCTTTAGATATAGTGGTTGCTTTAATTTGTTTATGGGCACAAGCGTGATGCTTGCACTAACTTCAGCAGTGAATCCTAACAATGCAGACTTGGCTGCTATTGCATTATAAAAATTATGATACTGAATTCAAAACATTATGTCGTTTACTTAATTAATACTTTTTTTTGAACTTCTATTTATTGCACTGAGGCATTTTATTTTTACTATTTGCTAATTTTTTTTTATAATTCGCTGGTTTATTTTTATAATTCGCCAGTTTATTTTTATGATTTGCTAGTTTATTTTTATTATTCGCTGGTTTATTTTTATTATTCGCTTGTTTATTTTTATTATTCGCTAGTTTATTTTTATTATTCGCTGGTTTATTTTTACTATTCGCTAGTTTATTTTTAATATTCGCTGGTTTATTTTTATTATTCGCTGGTTTATTTTTATTAT
>CAIWKX010000177.1 GCA_903913315.1 uncultured Bacteroidota bacterium
AAAAAAAAATCTCCCTACATTTAAATTGTAGGAAGATTAATAACAAAACTAAACTCAAAATTTTTAATTTGAAAACTTCTTATAGAAAGAATAATTATCAGTTGTTATAATTTTTAACACTACAATTTGTTGTTGTCTTGGGGCGGTAAATTGAAACTCTGCAGCATTTACATTTTTAAAATCATTTAGTACTCTTCCTTGCATGTCGTATACTACAATTTCACTTATCTCTGTTTTTTGCGATTTAATAGTTATGTCCTCTTTATCTTGGGATTTAATTATTGAAAAGGTATCAGATATTGATGAGAAATTAGTATTGGATAATGAAGAGTTGTTAAATCGAAGTTTAAATCTTGTATCAAATGTTCCCGCTTCTGTTGAAAAAGAGTAGCTTCCATTTTTTAGATTATAGGTTTGATTTAGTAATTCATCTACAAGGTAAACCTCTTGAGTATTAAAAATGCCATCAAAATTTGAAAGATTAATTTCAAAATTTCCAGCCCCTGTTGATTTATATCCTAAAGGAATTTCATCATTACTATTAAAAGGGATTGCTCTTCCTTGAATTCCTAATTTTTTATCATTTAGCATCGAATACAACATAACGGAATTACCGGCATCTATAGAAAGCCCATCATAAGCCGCATCAAAATCGTTTGAAGCGTCTTGAATATAACCCAATAATATTTCTTTATAGGCACCTGAATTATTTGAAATCGTTATCCAAAGTCTACTTTTCTCTATTTGTTGATTGTTTATTGCTCCGTTTTTGAAAAATTGAGTATTAGTCCCGAATCGCATGGCATTTGTAAAAGTAGCTACTCCATTGCTTACCCCTTGAATAAAAAATGATTGTCCTGCCGCTACTTTTCCATTTGGGATAGCATTATTACAGCCTGAACAGGGACTACTTGGTGCTATGGTTCCAACACCTCCTGTTAAATTATAACTTGCATAATCACTGTATGCATAATTATTTGCTGTTATTGGCGTGTTATGTGTCCAAAAATACATGGTTCCAGCCAAAACTCCTCCATTTGCTGAACTATTGTAATTTAAAAAGGTGTCAGCATCTATAGCACATGGATAAGGATTTCCAATAAGGTTTAAGTCATTGGCACCTGTTTTTAGAATTGGGGTTGATATTGTACCATTATTAGGTATTCCAAAAAATTCACCATTAAAAACGTTACTTGTAGTTGTGTTAAATGGAGCCACATCAGGTGCTCTTATGATGTATCCTTTTGCAACTATCATAGAAGCTGTTGATTGTGCTAGTGCCCAATTGTATACAGAAGCATCCCAATTAAAAAATTTATCTGCCATTGTATTTGGTGAAAACACATTAAGCACTTGATTTTGCACGGGAGAAGACCAATAGGTATAATCGTATTTTCTCATTGGCATACTATTTCTTCGGTAGTAGATATAACTTGAATTGACCACATTGTTTACTTGAATTAAGCTAGCACCGTCTTGGAAGATTAAAGCTGCTGGCAATGGAGCACCATCAACAATTACTTCATTTTGAATAATAAAACTATCTCCATATTGCACCGTTACAATTGCTCCAGTTAGCACCTCCAAAGAACAAGCTTGTAAATCGCCCGATGATGTAAAACTAGAGGCAAATATTGCTTTTGTGCTACTATTTGGTGTTCCATTATCCCAAGAAGAACCATTCCACGTTGTAGTAACAAATGCAGCCTGGTCGATAGAAGAGTATGCTATTGAACAAGGACCACTTTGAATTACGGCTCTAAAATAAGTTGTTGAAGTCAAATTGATGGCATTGTATGAAGCCGCTGTATTAGAAATGTCGGTAACACTGGTAGAAAAGTCACTCACTGTTGAGGATTGCCATTTAATAATTGAACCTACTTGACCGGTTAACGTAAAAATGGTACTATTAGTTCCTGAGCAAATCGTTCCTCCGCCAGTTATCGTTCCTCCAACAGAAAGAGGGCTAACTGCTATAGTTGCCACACTGCTGTTTGCGGAGCTGCAAATTCCACTAGTTACCACAGCTCTATAATATGTTGTGACTGTCAAATTTGTAGCCACTTGTGTTGTAGTTGTATTCGCAATATCAACTACACCGCTCGAAAAATCAATTACTGGTGACGATTGCCATTTTGTAATAGATCCTGTGTAGCCACTTAAGGTAAGCGTTGTGTTATTTGTACCTGTGCATACTGAAGCACTGCCTGCTATTGAACCTCCTACAGATGTAGCATTTACAACATAAGCAAATGAAAGAGCTGCACTTTTAACAGCCGTACAACTTGTAGTAGAAACTATTACATAATAATAATTTGATGCTATAGGTGAAGAAGATGGAGGGGTATAAGAAGAAGAAGTTGCACCGCTAACTGGACTACCACCCGAAGGTGCACCAGCTAAATAAGTTGTTCTGACCCACCATTGGTAGGCTAGAGGTGAGCCTGTTGCTGTAACAGACATTGGAGAAAAAGCAGTTCCTTGGCACACTGTTTGAGCAGCTGTTGAGGGTTGAGCCGTTATAGTTGGCGCTATGTTTATAGTAGTAGTATTTGATGCGGGAGTTGCAGCTGTACATCCGCTTGCATTATTGTAATTGACAGTAACCACTTTTGAACCTCCAGTAAGCCATTTTATCGTTACGGTATTGCTAGTTGTTCCAATTCCCCCTGCTGTTATGGTATAATCTGTTCCTAGTATACCTGGTACTACCCAGATATAATTAGAATTACCTGCTTGAGTGGTATAAGTTGCAGTTGATGTAGAACAGATTGTTGCAGCTGGAACAGCACTGAACGTTACACTAGGCAGTGCATTTAAAGTTGTTGTTGCTATAGAAATAGTTGGCGAAACAGCAGTACATCCATTGCTATTTGTATAATTAACACTAACCGTATTTGCGCCACTAGTGTTTAACCATTTTATAACTAAAGTATTATCGGTTAGTGTACCACCAGAAATCAATGTGTAATTAGTTCCTGCCGTACCAGAAATTGTCCAATTATAATTAGATTGTCCTGTTTGTGTTGAATAAGTAACGTTAGTGCCGATACAAGCTGATGTACCTGGTTGAGCGGTGAATGTTACATTTGGTAAAGCCGTAACTGAAGTAGATGAAGTTACAGAAGCTCCAGTACAAGAACTATACGTTACCGTTGATGAGAAAGTAGCTGATCCCGAAGCAAGTAACCATTGAATAGTAACAGTTTCCGTTGCTGTTGATCCTGCAATTATGTTATAATCTGTTCCTAAAACGGCTGGGGAAGCACCTTTTAAAAAAGTCCAGGCATAATTATCCATTCCCGCTTGAGTAGTATAAACAATGCTCGATCCAGGACAAGAGTTAGCCCCTGCAGCGGTGATAAAAGAGGGGGAAGTACCTGCATTCACGGTAATAACTGCCGAACCTGAAATAGGACTTACGGTTGCATTGGTATTATCTTTTACAGCCACTAAAGTATATGTTGAAGTAGCACTGGGAGCAACGGATATATTTGCCCCTGAAGTATAGTTATTTACTGTATAATTTGAAGTGCCATCCGAATACGTGACTGTATATGGAGATGCCCCTGAAGTAATGGTTACATTGATATTGGCAGAACTTAAAGGGCAAATAGTGGTTGATCCTGATAGTATGGCCCCTGAGGTTATCGGAGTTCCTAGAAAGTTTACATTGTCAAAACGCCAAGTTCCCGTTGTTGTTGCGATAGTGGTTGGCGTTGTACTTTGTCTGTATTGTCCTGTTGATTGGTATTGAGAAGCTAGTAATCGAATTCCAAAATTAGCATTTATGTTTGCAGCGGTTATAGAAGACAAATCAACTCTAATTCTTCTGAATGAATCTCCTGTATTCGTTTCAAAGCAACCATTTGCATTAATAGAACCTGCACAAATAGTAGTATTGGTTCCTGTCATCATAAAATTAGTCCAAGTTGCACCATCGGTCGTATATTGAAGTCGAACGGTATTTGGTGATGTTTTGGAAAATCGTTGGTCCCAAGAAATTATTATATTGTTATATCCCGTAGTACCTACATTATATTGCACTCCATTAACTTCATTTGAGCTTCCTGGATTAAAATTCGGATTTTGCCAACCCAATCCAGAGTTCGCAGAACCGCATCCAGTTGTAGATGACAATCCAGTAGCTGTTGTTGGAGCTCCTAAATTAACTACCGAAGATGTTCCCGTTCCAAAATTTGGAGTAGGATTATTAATGTTGCCTTGAACAGCGTCATACGTCCAAGAGGCTATAGTAGTTTGAGCACTTACAACTGAAATGGAAAACAAAAGACCTAGTACAACAAATGTTTTCAAATGCAATGAAAATAATTTTGTTTTCATATTTATATGTTATTAAGGGAGGTTCTATACCAATAGAACCATTGTGCAAAATTAAAAATTCACAAATCAACCGTAGGATTATCAATGTTAAGTTTCTGTAAAATCTTAATAATAAGATTGATATGTTTTTATTGTTTTCAATTTTCAAAATAATATACCCTTGCTAAAGGGTTAGTCAAGTGTTAATGGCAGGAGAGAGGATTTTTACTAAGTGGCAATGTAAATTCTCTTTAGTGCAACATTTTTTTAATGTTAAAAAAATGTTTTAAAAGTATTAAAAAAATAAAATTCTCTTTACAATGATATAACACATACCTAACGGCAAAATTTTTTAACTTATTTAAGTTTGCACCATAAATTATTATTATGAAAAAAATATACACACTTTTCATCCTTTTTTCTTTAGTCTTGTTTTCCTGCACTACTGATAGAGAAATTCCGTCTAACGCTGTCATTATTGACCCTAATAGCGTTTTGGTACATTATTGGAATTTTAATTCCATTACAGGGACTCAAACTTCTGTTAGTCCAGATTTAACTTTGATTCCATCTGGTGGAGCTGCCATTACTTATCCAGGAACAGGTGCTGGATATATTGATGCTTTTTCCCCAGGGTATGATTTAAATACACAAAATAGCGAGGTTGCTGGTTCGGGACTACGAGCTAGAAATCCAAGTGATACCAGAAATTTATTAATGGTATTGCCAACAACGGGTTACAAAAGTATTGTAGTTCAATTTGCAACAGCAATCACGTCAAGTGGCGCTACTACGCAAAGTTATTCTTATACTATTGACGGGACTACCTTTGTTACTGATGGTTTATCTACAACAACCAGTAATCCAACTACAGACCCTGTTGCTACATTAGTTTCTTTAGATTTCTCTTCTATCAGTGGAGTAAATAACAATCCTAATTTCCAAATTAAAGTAACCTTTAGTGGAGCCACTGCTTCTGGGACTTCTGGAAATGATCGTTTTGACAATGTGACTGTCAAAGGAATTCCATTAAATCTAACCTCTCCTCCAGCCAATTTAAGTTATAGTCTTCCTCCTTCTTTAACTATTAATACGCCAATAATAGCATTAAATCCTAGCGTTTCTGGAAATGTGACTAACTATACGGTTGCTCCTAGCTTACCTGCAGGGTTAACTTTGAATCCCACTACAGGTATTATTAGTGGAACTCCAACAGCTTTAAATACAGCTACTAACTATGTAATTACCGCTACAAATAGCTATGGAACTACCACAACTACAATTTCGATTACAGTAAGTGTAGCACCTTTATACTTACTTCATTATTGGAATTTTAACAATTTAGTAGCATCAACCCCTTTTACTTCTGTAAATGCAGATAGTTCGCTGATTACTTCAAGCACGGCCAATATTTCTTATGTTGGAACAGGGGCTGGCTATATGGATCAATATGTATCTCCTACTACATTAAATGCTCAAAATGGGGATCTTTCTGGCTCAGGTCTGCGTTTTAGAAATCCTTGCGATACAAGAAATGTAATTATTACAGCGCCTACTACAGGATATAAAAATGTTGTGATGCAGTTTGCAACAGCAAGAAGTTCCACTTCTGGAGCTTCCATTCAGAACTACTCTTACAGTTTAGATGGTGTTAACTTTATCACTACAGGATTAGCAACTACCACTTTCAGTCCTAACGTCGATCCAACTTATAACGTAGTTACTTTAGATTTTTCAGCCATAACAGGAGTAAATAACAACCCCAACTTTGTAGTTCAAATTAGCTTTGGCGGTCCTGAAGCAACTGGAACTAGTGGTAATAATAGAATTGACAACCTAACTTTTCAAGCTAATCAATTATGATTTTTAAAAACTATCTTTTAATTGGAATCCTGTTTATTTCACTTTCCAATACGGCACAAAAAGCGATTAAAATAAAACCGACGAAACATGTATTTGTTAGTGTTCCAGAACCTTCGGATATTTGTTATGACAGTAAAACCGATACTTTCTTTATTGTTAGTGATGCTGGAGGTTTATTTGAGACAGATAAAGATTGTAAAGTACTTAGAAAAAAACCGCAAGACGGTGCCGACTTTGAAGCTGTTTCTTCCGATGGCACTTTTGTTTATGCTGTTGACGAGAGTAATCGTACAATTTACAAATATGATATTCAAACATTACAACTCATCAAAAAGTTTGTAATTCCTTACAACGGAGCGCGAAATAAAGGGTATGAATCCTTTGATTTTGATAAAGCGAGAAACAGATATGTATTAATAACCGAGAGCAATCCAGCTATTTTATTTGAATTGGATACAGATTTTAAAGTTACTAATCAAACGGATATAAGTGCCATTGCAAAAGATATATCTTCTGCTCGATTTCATGATGGTTTTTTATGGCTGTTAAGTGATGAAGATATGATGTTGATAAAGCTGAATCCAACTACTTATGAAGTTCTTCAAAAATGGTCATTGCCTGTTATTAATCCGGAAGGATTGGCTTTTGATAAAGAGGGTAATATGCTAATAAGTTGCGATGACATGCAACGTGTTTATTATTTCAATAATCCAGAAAAAAAATAAAATGAAAAAATATATATTTTTACTACTAGTTATACTTTCTATGAATAGCTCTTTTGCACAGTTTGTTATTTCCAATGGGCAAAGTTCAATGGAGCTTTCAAGTAATTTTTCAGGATTTTATAATTATCGTGTTATGAAACCAGGTGAAGTAGACGATTCCAAAGATCGATTTAAATTAAGAGATGCTCAAATAGGAATTGATGGTCATATTGGAAAAGACTTTGAATACTCTTTTAAAGCCGATATTGCTGATATGGCAGCTAATACTATCACTAATGTAATTGACCCAGAAAATCCAGGATTATTAAATGCGAATGTTACCTATAAAGGGTTTAAGTTTATGGAGGTTGAAATGGGGTACGGTAAATTATATTATTCCAGAAATTCCATGGTTCCATTTGAAAACAGTGCTTATTGGCAAGCTGCCGAAATAACACGAGGTTCCGTTTTTTCCGTTCGTGATATTGGAGTTACTTTAAAAAAGAATTTTTGGCACCAAAGAGCTAATGCTTATTTAGGAGCATACACTGGTTTGGGAGAACTCTCTCTTGCGGGAGATAATGACCCAAGCGGGAAATTGGAATATATAGGACGTTTTGATGTTTCTTTTCCTTGCCGATATAGATATACTGAAATCGATGAAAGACATACGCCAATTCCTATGTTTCAGTTTGGGGTGGCTGGACGATATGCTGATAAAAAACTACCTCCTGGAACTGCGTTTCCAGCTAATGCAACAAGTACTTATGGGTTAAAAGTAATTGATGGAGAACGATATGTTTACGGGTTTGATGCTTCTTTCCAATACATGGGCTTTTCAGCTCAATTTGAAATTCATCAAATGCACTCCAGACCTCAAAACCCTAACGACCCCTTATTTCAAAATTACACTTTAAACCAAACCAACGGGTATATTTTATCTGGAGGTTATATAGCACAAATCAATTATTATGTAAAAAATATTAGAACTATATTGTCAGCAAGATATGAAGAATTAGATTTGAACGATTTAGTTATTGGAAGTGCTAGACGATTTTCACCAGCCATTGGTTATAAATTAAAAGGATACAATAATGCTATGGTAAAATTTCAATATTTCAACATTTTGAGAGATGAAAGTATTGATCCACAAGATTTTAAACAACAATTTAGATTGGGATTTCAATTTCAACTGAAATAATAGTCGAAACTAAACAAACCTAATATGATGAAAAAATTACTTTTTACTGTATCGCTCTTATTAGTGGCATTAACCACTTTTGCACAAATCAGTACGCTTCCTGCTACAGAAAGTTTTACCACTACTTTTACCCAAGGAACACCGGCTACGTTTATTCCCAATTGGACTGGATCTAGTGTTGCTGCTACCAATAAGATATTTCAAGAGCTTACGGATTATAATTCAGCTCCAGCTGCCCTAAGTATTATTCCAACTAGTTCTTTTAATGGAGATGTCGAAGTAAGCTTAAATTTGACTTCTTATCAATCGGTTGCGGTAAGCTTTGTAGCAAAATCGATGTTGAATGGGACCGGTACAAGAGATGCTGTATTAACCATGACCACTTCTATTGATGGTGGTACTACCTGGATTGGGAGTTCACTAATAGCTTCTTTACCCAATGCTAATCAAACTGCTTTTACATCGTATAGTTATTCTTTACCTGTAGAGGCGAATAATCAAAGCAATGTGTTAGTTCGTTTTTATGTTACTCGAGGCGCTACAGGGACTTCTACAGCTGCTAAATTAGTTATTGACGATGTTACAATACAACAAGTGACAGCTCCTCAAGTTACATTAAGTCAAACGGCTTTGACTTTTACACAAGTTATTGGCTACCCTTCTCCAACTCAATTTGTGAATGTTTCTGGCAGCAATTTGTTGGGAAATATTACTCTTACTGCACCTACCAATTTTGAGATTTCATTAAGTGCTACCACTGGTTTTGCTTCGTCTTTATCACTTTCGCCAACCGCTGGAATTATTTTGACGACGCCTATTTATGTTCGATTGAACAGTACTGCTGCTGGAAGTTTTTCAGGTAATTTAGTAGTGAGTGCCTCAGGAGTTACTGATCAAAATGTTGCTTTAACGGGCATTTGTGTTACTCCAACGGTGACTAATCCGGCACCTTTAGCGATTACAGACGCTTCTACAACTTCGGTCTTAACGCAATGGGACAATACCAATGCGGCGGGTACTTATCCAGCTAATATGGCATTGTGGTGCCATGCTACTGGCGATCCTGATTTGACTACTTTATTTGTTGAAGATTGGAGTTGTTTGTACAGTTTGACTTCAAGATCCCGTTTTACTGGAGAAGGGGTCAATGGAATTTCCATGATTAATACGAGTAATTCACAATATACAGGTGTTTGCGATGGAACGAATCCAACCCAAACTTCAGGGGCTACTGAAACCAATGGGAGAGCTGGTGCGATTGTATTAGCACTTAACACAACTGGGGTTAGTGGTAATTCTCAAATTACTATTAATTGGACAGGGAGAACTATTTTACAAAACCTTGAAGCTTTTGGATTGCGAATGCAATATCGCATTGGTACTGCTGCTGGAAACCCAAATGATGGATGGTTAGAGTTTCCAACCACGCAAGAATATTTAAGTGGTGCCGATGCTACGTCGGCTAATGAAACAACTCTATTGCCTTCAAGTTGCAATGGACAAGCAATAGTTCAAATCCGATGGGTGTATTATTATATCAGCGGGACAGGTGCGCGCGCCCAAGTTGCTTTAGACGATGTATCCGTAACGGTGGCTACTTTGGCGAATGAAAGTTTTGCATTGGCAAACACTGATTTTATGTTGTATCCCAACCCTACAAACAAACAATTGGTTCATTTAAGTACGCCTCAGACCATTGAAGTTTATGACCTAACAGGGAAAGTGATTTTGAGAGAAAACAATGCTTCTACTCTTTCGACTAGTACTTTTAGTTCAGGAATTTACTTTGTAAGAACAGCTACTGGGATTACTAAAAAATTAATAATAGAATAATGTATATCTATTTGACGGAATTGCTAAGAAAGGTTCTCGATATTTTTTTGTTTCGTTTCATTTCACAAAAAAACTCGAACAGACGTTTTTTTAATAATTTACTCAAGTGTTACTCTGTTTAAGATTCAAAAAGTCCATTCGGTTAGAATGGACTTTTTTTGGAATAAAGCTATTCAACCCAAATGGTATTTATTTCTCTTTAAGAAATTCTTTGTACCACCAGCCAGAGTTTTTGATGGTTCGTTTTTTTGTGGTATAATCAATATGAATTAATCCAAATCGTTGTTTAAAACCTTCTGCCCATTCAAAATTATCGGTGAGGGACCACACAAAATAACCCATAATTTTAGGGGTAGTCGTTTTGGCTTTTAACACTTGTTCTAAATAGGCCTTTAAGAAATGAACCCGGTGATGGTCATTAACTTCTCCGTCAATTAGCTCATCTGGAAAGGACGCTCCGTTTTCTGTAACCATTATTTTTTTCACCTCTTTATACGCGGCATATTTAGTAATCATTTGATAGATGGATTCAGGATATACCTCCCAATCCATTGCCGTATAAAAGACTTTTCGTTTGTCTGCAGGAATTATTTTTGCTTTGATGTAAGGTCTAAAAAAAGAATGCGCTACTACTTCACGAGTATAGTTTTGAATTCCGATAAAATCAAAAGTCACTTTCAGTAACTCCTCATCTTGAGGTAAGCAATATTTTTTTACTTTTTTTAAAAAAGGCAATGCCTCCACTGGATATCCAAGTCCTAATGTTGGCTCAATAAATAGTCTATTCAGTAGCGTATCCACCCTATAAGCTGCATTTTTATCTTTTATTGAATTGGTATGTGGGGTGATGTATGAACATGAAAAGGTAGTTCCTACTTGAGTTGTTGGATCTATCGCTTTGATTGTTCTAAACCCAATGGCTTGGCACAACATGGCATGGTGCATGGCAGGAATAAAGTTTTTAAATCCTTTTTTTCCAGGTGCGTGGATGCCTAGAAAATAACCACCCCCTGTGAAAACCATCGGTTCGTTTAGCACCATCCAATATTTTACTTTTCCTTTAAAGGCAGTACTGCAAACGCGTGCATATTCTTCAAACCAAACTAGGATTTCCCGATTGGTCCATCCGCCTCTTTTTTCTAATGGTAGCGGTAAATCCCAATGGTAGAGCGTTATAAAAGGTTCAATGTCCTTGGCAAGACAATAATCTATTACTTTATGATAAAAATCCAGCCCTGCCTCATTTACTTTACCAATTCCATGGGGTAAAATACGCGACCAAGAGAGAGAAAACCTAAAGTTTGGAATTCCCATTTGTTTTATTAAATCGATATCTGTTTGGTATTGATTGTAAAAATCTGCTGCTTCAAAATGGGTATCGTTATTGAGAATTTTTTTCTTTTTAGTTACAAATTCATCCCAAATCGATTTTCCTTTCCCATCCTGATTGTATGCCCCTTCGGTTTGAAGCGCAGAAGAAGAAACACCCCAAATAAAATCATTTCCAAAATCTTCTCTATTACACTTTTTATTGGTCATCCTTATTGAAATATGGGATACTTATTGGGCTCATGATTTGCTTTTATTTTTTTACCCCCTGTATGATTATCAACAATCAAATCGACGATTTCTTCAGCATTGTCTGGATACTCTACTTCAACAATAGCATCATCCGCTAGCCACTTTTTAATTTTAGGAATATTATCTAAATTCAATTTTTTTATGACCGGAACTCCCATATCTTTTAGTAATGCCGCATTACAGGCTTGTTCGAATTGTTTTTTCATTGGGATTACCATTAGTTTCTTTTTTAAGAATAAAGCTTCACTTACGGTTCCAAAGCCTGCATTGCAAAGAATCCCTTTACAGCTTGCCATACTTTTTAAGAACTTTTCACTATCAATAGGATACGTAGTAATGTTTTTTATTCGTTTTCCCTTTTTATAATGCTTCGAAAAGACTTGCCAATTTTCAGTGTATAGTAATCTTAGATATTTAATAATCTGTTCATCATCATAGGAGGGAAGATACACGGTATAATGTCCTTCGTTTGTTGGTATCAACTCTCGAACTTGTTTTCTGATTATGGGGGTAAAAACAGTGCCGTCTAATTGTTTAAAATGGAATCCATAATTATAAGTAGTAGGAGCATAATTTTGCAATACTAGCTTCCCGATTAAATCTTGCTTTTTGGGTTTGGGTGCTAAAGGGTGCAGTGTTGCCACTTGATTGCTCAACCCTATCGTTTCTTTTTTAGCTTTAATCGCCGCCCAGCAGGATATAGGTTCAAAATCGCTAATGATTAAATCATAAGGTTTCAAGTCTAGATTTTTTATTTCTTTTAGCAATTTCAGTGAATTGAGTTTTTTAAATGTCTGCCAAAAATCAACCCCTCCTTTTTTACCAAAAATAAAAGACATTCCTTTGAATTTATATTTCACTTTAAAAGGCAATTCAATATCCGATTGAATTCCACTGACTAGAATATCAACCTCCCCTTTTTGTTGCAAATAAGGGATGATTTCCATGGCTCTTGTAATATGGCCGTTACCGGTGCCTTGAACAGCATAGAGAATTTTCATTATTTAAAATTTAAAGGTGTAATTATATCTTTGGTTTTTAAAAATGAACCCAACATTTCTTCAAAAATTTGTCCGTTTTCCATCAAGACTAAGGCATCTTCTGTGTTGCTGTCTGGTTCTTTAAAATCGGTGGGTTCATATTTATACAATTTCCATTTTTTGTTGTTGTATTCTAAGGCGGTAAGATTTTCAATCCAATCTCCCGAATTCAAATAGACTACTTCTCCGTGTTCGGCGGTGATTGTTTTCATTTCTGGATGGTGGATGTGTCCGCACAACACATAATCATAACCATTAGTAATGGCAATATCTGCTGTTACTTTTTCAAAATCATTGATGAATTTAACCGCTTTTTTAACGCTATTCTTAATGTTTTTAGACAATGATATTTTGCCTTTTCCCATTTTTATAGAAATCCAATTGCAAAAAGCATTGATCAGAATCAGCGCATCATACCCATGTGACCCTAATCGGGTTAACCATTTTGAATGTTTCATGGTGACGTCAAAAACATCCCCATGGAAAATCCATGTTTTCTTTCCGTCTAAATCCAACACTAATTTGTTTTCAATACTCAATTTGCCCATTTTGAAGCCCGCAAATTTTCGTAGCATCTCATCATGATTTCCGGTAATGTAGTATACTTTGACGCCTTTGCTTAGCCAATGGATAATCTTATGGACTACTTGCATGTGGGATTTTGGCCAATATCTTTTGCTAAATTGCCACATATCAATAATATCTCCATTGAGGACCACTACCTTAGGTTTAATACTATTCATATAATTCAAAAGCTCTTTGCTTTGACAGCCATAGGTTCCAAGATGGATGTCTGAAAGCACCAATAAATCAATTTTTCTTTTTTTAATTTTTGACATACCTATTGGATTTAAATGTTTTAAGTAGATTTAAAACACTAATTAAGTTTGCAATAAAGAGCGGTAAGGAGATGATTATTTGCTTCGTGATTGCAATAATCATTATTGGAGTTAATGTAGAAAATAGTGTAGCTTTTTTCAACGATACTATTTATGTTACTCATTTAAAGTAAACAAATGTAATGGTAAGCTATTTGCTTTTGATTACCAAACCATTACCATTGTGTTAAGCTATGTTTGCCTTGCTATTGCAGGTTATTTGGACTATTAATACAATTTCCAATGTTAAGTTTTTCGTTCAAGTGAAAACTTAACATTGGCGTGTTGTTATATAGAGTACATTTGTTAACGTAAAATTTACATTTCTTTAACGATAAGAACATATTACTAAAATTTTTTACTATGACAAACAACACAAAACAACCTATTGCGACAGAGGCTGCCGATACTGAAGCACAAAAGAATCAAGAGGCTACGGTAATTGAGAGCCCAAAGGAGGAAACACCAAAAGTGACTCCCAAACCACGAACAAGAGTGTCCAAAACTATAGTAACTCCTGCTGTTGAGGTAGCAGTAATTTCTGAAGAAGACAATTCTGTAACAGAAGAAATAACGCTAACAACAGAAATTATGAGTACATCTGAAAAAGAGAAAGAAAAAGCAAAAAAAGCGAAACA
>CAIWKX010000178.1 GCA_903913315.1 uncultured Bacteroidota bacterium
AACAAACAAAGTGGTTAAAACCATTCCGCTAGGAGGGAAACCTGAGTTTTCGGCTACGAATGGCAAAGGATTAATCTACGTAAATATTGAAGATAAGAATGAAATTAAAACGATTGATGCTACTAAACTTGAAGTGGTAAACACTTGGAGCATAGCTCCTGGTGATGAACCATCAGGATTAGCACTTGATGTAGAAAACAATCGTTTGTTTGCAGTTTGTGGTAATAATATCATGGTGATTGTGGATGCCACTAACGGAAAAGTAATTACTACCTTACCCATTGGAGAAGGTTGCGACGGAGTAGCATTTGATGCAGATAAAAAATTAGCTTATAGTTCTAATGGAATTGGAAGCATTACAGTGGTTAAGGAAGAAAATGCAAGTACTTTTAAAGTAGTAGAAACGATTCCAACACAAAAAGGAGCTCGCACTATTGCGGTAAATAAAGTCAATCACGAATTATATTTACCAACTGCTGAATTTGGTGCAAAACCTGAACCAACAAAGGAGAATCCTAAGCCAAGACCGGGACTTAAACCAAATTCATTTCAAATTTTAGTAGTAGGTTCTAGTAATTAATACTACGGATTTTATTGATTTATAATGAAAGAACTGTTTCTTTTTATTTGTTTTATAATTGGCATCAACTCTTTTTCGCAAGAAAAGGAGTTGCGTTATTTTATTGATAAAGCGCAAACCAACTCGCCGTTACTTAAAGATATTAGTAACCAATTAAAGTCAAATGCCTTAGACAGTTTGTTGAATTTGGCTATCCGAAAACCACAAGTAAATGCCAATTTTAATGGAAATTACGCTCCAGTTATAAATGATTGGGGGTATTCTTCCGCAGTTACTAATAATCATGTGGTCTCTGGGTTAGTAGGTGTCAACCAAAAGATTGTCAGCAAAAACAATATAAACAATCAACTGCAAATCTATAAATTGATTAAAGACGGTTTGACAACGACTAAAAAAATTGCCGTTAAAGATGTAAACAGAGCCATAACTTCCCAATACATTACGGCATCAGCTACGTCAGAGCAAATAGTCTATAATGAAAAGACAGCAGCCGTTTTAAAAGAAGAATCCAATATTCTAAAACAATTGACCCAACATTCTGTCTATAAACAAACAGATTATCTTTTGTTTAGTGCCACTGTAAAACAACAAGAATTAGTATTGCTCCAACTCAAGCAACAGTATCAAAACGATTTAGGATTGCTTTATTATATAGCAGGAGAGACCGATACGACTACAGTTCACTTACAAAAGCCTGTTATTGTTTTAAAAGACAATGCCAAAAACAATAATAGTATCTTCTTCAAAAACTTCGTGAACGATAGTATAAAGCTTCAAAATCAAAACAGACAAATAGACTTTGCTTACAAGCCAAGTATTTCTTTGCTAGCAGATGCCGGATACTTGTCTTCGTTTGCTGTTTTGCCTTATCAGAACTTCGGATTCAGTGTAGGATTTGGTATTACTGTGCCAATCTATGATGGCGGGCAGCGAACCTTACAACATCAAAAAACAGCAGCTGCACTAGAGACTAATTTGGCGTATAAGAATAACTTTAGAAAGCAATACCAGCAACAATTGTTGCTTTTGAATCAAAAACTGAAGCAAACACAGCAACTAGAAAAGGCGTTGCAACAACAATTAAATATTACGGAAACACTAATTGACGCCCAAAAGAAGTTGTTGCTCACAGGTGATGCTCAAATTACCGATTTTGTGCTGGCAATAACTTCTATTATTTCGATACAGAATAGCATTTCGCAAAACAATATCAACAGACTCCAAGTGATTAACGATATCAATTATTGGAGTAGTAACGACTAATGCAATGAAAAAAATAATCCTACTAATAGCCATGCTAGGAATTTTAAATTCCTGTAAAAATAAATCGGAAGACGAAGAAAAACTAGACGTTAGTGTGCCTGTTACCTTAACAAGCGTGGACACTTCGGGAATTTCAAGTTATACCGATTTGAATGCCACGGCTACTTATGTTGTGAAAACTATTATTAAAGCCAATGCCACAGGCTATTTGAATTCGGTGAATGTAGCTTCCAATGATTATGTAACGGCTGGAAAAGTTTTGTTTACTCTGAAAACTCGTGAGTCTAAAGTATTAGGCAATACTGTTAATAAGATTGATCCAAGTTTAAATTTTGGTGGGCCTATTTCCGTAAAGGCAAGCTCTAATGGCTATATTAGCTCGGTTAATGCTCGTCAAGGCGACTATGTGCAAGATGGCGATGTACTTGCAACCGTTAGCGATAGCAATAGCTTTGGTTTGGTGTTGAGTTTGCCTTATGAAATTAAAAAATACGTAGTTATAGGAAATGTTTTTCAAGCAATGCTTCCAGATGGTTCAACTAGAAAAGCAACGGTTCAAAAATTTATGGCTAGCGTGGATGCTACCTCACAAACTCAGAATGTTTTATTAAAAATAGATGGCAAACAAGACATTCCAGAAAATCTAATTATTAAAGTTCGTATTCCTAAAAAGTCCAATAACAGAGCTATTGCTTTGCCAAAAGCAGCCGTATTGAGCAACGAAACCGAAACGGAGTTCTGGATTATGAAAATGATCAATCAAAATACTGCCGTTAAAGTTCCAATTACAAAAGGAATAGTGACAGACGATAAAATTGAAGTCTTGTCACCAGCCTTGTCACCAAAAGATCAAATTTTATTGACAGGAAACTATGGGGTAGCCGACACTATTAAAGTGAAGGTCGTTAAAAACTAAAGCCATGAACAACTTTTTTGTTAGACATAGAAATGGATTGAGTACGGTGATATTCCTAATTATCTTAGGAGGTTGTTTTGCTTATTCTAGCATGCAAACGAGTTTGTTTCCAGAAATTACTTTTCCTAAAATAAAAATCATTGCCGATGCCGGACAGCAACCCATCGACAAGATGATGATAACCGTGACCAAACCTTTGGAAAACGCTATCAAAAAAGTGCAAGATTTACAAACTGTTAGAAGTACTACCAGTCGTGGAAGTTGCGAAATTTCCGCTTTTATGAATTGGGGTTCCGATATTGATTTAGGCAAAGAACGCATTGAATCTAAAATCAATCAGATAAAAAACGATTTACCACCAGATACTCAAATCACGGTGGAAAAGATGAATCCTTCCATACTTCCTGTTATAGGCTATGCTATTGAAAGTAAAGGCAAAACAGCGATTGAGTTAAAGAAGATTGCCAACTATACCATCAAGCCTTTTTTATCCCAAATAGACGGAGTTTCTGAAATAAGAATCATCGGAGGTAAGGAAAAAGAATACTGGATATCGTTAGATTATAACAAAATGACTTCGTATGGTATCACTCCTAATGCCATTTCTCAAGTGTTGGCGCAAACGAATTTCATTAAGTCGAACGGATACCTGTCAGACTATCGCCATCTATATCTGACCATTACCGATGCGCAAGTAAATAAGAAAGAAGCCTTAGACAATTTGGTAATTAGTAATAATGGTAAGGGAATTATCACGCTTAAAGACATTGCTGAAGTAGAAATTAGAGAAGCTAAAGAATATATTAAAGTCAATTCAAACGGTCGTGAAAGTATTCTTATTGCCGTATTAAAACAACCCAATGCCAATTTGATATCGATTTCAGATGAGATGGATGATAAGCTGGTAGAATTGAAGAAAATCTTACCCAAAGGAATAAAAATCACACCCTATTACCAACAAGCCGACTTTGTGAAGGATGCTGTTAAAAGCGTTACTGATAGTCTACTTATTGGGTTATTGCTGGCTATCATTGTGGCTGTATTGTTCTTAAAATCGGCGAAAGCGAGTCTAACGATATTGATAACTATTCCAGTTACTTTAGGACTTACCTTATTAGTATTGTATTTATGCGGTCAAACGTTCAATATTATGACGCTTGGTGCTATTGCTGCTGCCTTAGGACTGATCATTGACGATGCTATTGTGGTGGTAGAACAAATTCATCGCACCCACGAAGAAAATCCAGACGAGCCTACCGTAAACTTATTAAAGAAAGCCATTCATTATCTTTTCCCAGCGATGATTGGTTCGTCCATCAGTACTATCGTTATATTTTTTCCTTTTGTATTAATGAGTGGAGTAGCAGGGGCTTACTTTAAAGTGTTGACCGATACGATGATTATCACACTTTTATGTTCGTTTTTTGTCACTTGGTTATTGCTGCCTGTAATTTATTTGCAATTGACCAAAAACGAAGATGAGAATGTAATTGCCGCTACTGAAACAGAAGCTCATGAAGTGAAGCGACAAAAATGGGTAGCTTATTTTATCAACCGTCCTATTATAAGTATCACTATTTGCTTAGTACTGTTAGCCTCAATTATTATTATTTTACCTAATTTGAATACGGGTTTCTTACCCGAAATGGATGAAGGTAGCATCGTATTAGATTATCAATCGCCTGCGGGAACTTCATTGGAAGAAACCGATAGGATGTTGAAAGAAGTAGAGAAGATTATCATTAAAACCCCTGAAGTAGCTGCTTACAGCCGAAGAACGGGAACACAAATGGGTTTCTTTATCACAGAACCCAATCGTGGGGATTACCTTATTCAGCTTAAAAAAGAACGCACCCAAACCACTGAAGCTGTAATTGATGGGATGCGTAAGAAAATAGAAGCCACTCAACCTGCTTTGCGCATTGATTTCGGACAAGTGTTAATGGATATGCTGGGCGACCTTATGAGTTCCGTGTCTCCTATCGAGGTGAAAGTATTTGGTAACGACCCCGCCGAACTGCAAAGGTTAGCCAAGCAAGTTACTACCATAGTACATAATGTCAAAGGGACTGCCGATGTCTTTAATGGTATTGTAATTGCAGGACCTTCGATAAATATTGTACCTAAATATAAGAATCTAGCACAATATGGTATCACTCCAGCCGATTTACAGTTTCAATTGCAAACCGCATTAGAAGGAAATGTGATTGGTAATGTATTGGAAACGGAACGTATGACACCCATTCGTCTTATCTATAAAAACTCACAAAAGCGAAGCCTAGAAGACATCAATCGTATTCGTTTGTTTTTGCCTACAGGTCAATCGGTGCCAATAACAAATCTTGTAGATATAACCCCTCAAAAAGGAGCTGCCGAAATTCAGCGCGAGAACCTGCAGATGATGAGTGTGATTACCGGTCGATTGAACAACCGTGACTTGGGAAATGTAATGAAAGACATTCGTAAGCAAGTAACAGAGTCAGTCAATTTACCAAGTGGCTATTATATTGAATATGCAGGTGCTTATAAAGATCAACAACAGTCTTTTAAAGAGTTGTTACTCATCTTAATTGCCTCTTGCTTACTAGTATTCGGCGTTATCCTATTTTTATTTAGAGATTTTAGAGCTGCTTTTGTTATTCTTTTTATCTCTATTTTAGGAATTTCAGGAAGCTATCTTTTGTTGTTTATTACTCGAACTCCTTTAAACGTGGGGAGCTACACAGGCATCATCATGATAGTAGGCATCATCAGTGAGAATGCTATTTTTACGTTCTTGCAGTTTAGAGAGACCTTCAAACTGACACATGATGTACCACATTCTATAATTTACTCTATCTCTACGCGATTGCGACCGAAGTTAATGACAGCTTTTGGAGCTATTATTGCTTTGTTGCCTTTAGCAATTGGGTATGGAACAGGTTCAGAACTCCACCAACCACTTGCTATTGCCGTTATTGGTGGTTTTATTGTTGCTATGCCATTATTATTAATAGTATTGCCAACTTTCCTAAGATTGGTGTATAGAAACGAAAGCCATTTTAAACATTTGCAATAGAATAATAACAGGTTTATTGACATCGGAAAATAGTATATTGATGTAACAAAAAAATCCGCTTTGCTTTCACAAAACGGATTTCTATCAAGTTACAATCTAATTATTTCTTTTTAGAATCTTCTTTGTCATTTTTGGTATCCATCATTTCCATTAATTTTATGCCCAATAAACCACTGATGCCGCCTTCAGAACCGTTACCACCTGAGATCAAAACATCAGGAATTACTTTGATATTGCCTTTGCCAATCTCTTCGGTGATTTTGTATTTAGTAAAGTTGTCACCACCCATAGCAGAAACTTGTAATTGATAAGCTTCAGCGGTAGATTTACCAATTGCCATTATCTTTTCTGCTTCTGCTAAACCAGTTTTAGATATTTTTTCAGCCTCAGCACTCGCGTTTAGCTTGGTGGCTTCGGCTTGTGCTCCAGCTCGTGCTTTGGTAGCTTCGGCTTCGGCTTGCGCTCTCATTTTAGTAGCTTCTGCTTCAGCATTAACATTTAATTTCAAACTTGTCGCATCTCCTTCCGCTTTTTTAACGGTAGCATCAGCTGTACGTTGAGCAATCTCAACACTTTGAGAAGCACGCACAATTTCTTTTTGCATGTCGGCAATAGCCGTTTCTTTCTCCATCCCTTGACGTTGTTCTTGTGCCATTTTTTGAGTTTGATAGGTTTTTTGCTCTTCTTCTGCAATCTTTCTATCGGTCAATGTTTTCATCAAGGAATCGGGCGGAACGATATCTCCAATCAAAGTATCTACTGCATTGACATTGTATTCATCCAATACGACTTTGATATGATTGCGTGCTGATTCTTGTCGTTCCTTACGTGTACTCAAAAATGAAATCACATCACTTTCTTGAGCAGAGTTTCTAAAGTAATTACCTATTGTTGGCTCCAACACCTGAGAAACTAAGTTGGTCATACTTCCAAAACGTGCAATCACTTTTGGTGCTTCATTAGCGGGCACATGAATAATTTGACTAACGTCCAAATTGAAAGGGAAACCATCTCTAGAACGCACCGTAATAGTGGATAAATTATGGTCCAAATTATGTGATTCGCTGCGAGCATCTGCCCAGTTCAAAACCAAGTTGGTAGTGGGTACTGGCTCTAATTTGGTGGTGTATTTATTCAATGCATATTTTCCAGGACCTAGCGGTTCCATCCAAACACCTCGTTGCCCTTTTGAAACAATGTTACCGTGTTTAAAGTGTTCTCCTGTAACATCCTGCCCATCTTCACCTATATAAGAAATAACTACTCCAACATACCCAATTGGTACATCGGTCATTGGTATTTGTTCAATTTGAGTAGCCCAAGAGTTGATGTAATACGAACCAGCCAACATCACTTGGGGTTGTAAACCACGATTTCCACCCGCTTCTAAAAACTTATCAAAATCTTGAAAGTTATTGTGTCCTTCAACATTTTTACCAGCAATTTGTCCTTGAGGTATGGGTTCACCATCCAAGGCAGTAACAATACCAACCATGTTCTCAAAGATCTTGATTTGGTCTGCCATTACAATTTCGAACAAGAATGTATTAATACGATACGAACCCGTAGTAATAAATGCGGTTTGACGCCCTTTTTGTCCACCATTGTCTAAGAAGGCAGTAGCATCTTGAAAGTTATCGCTCGACACTTTACGAGCTAAAATTCTACCCGTCGGAATCTCTTTACCATCTTTACTCAATACCAACCCAATTTTACCTTCAGGAATGATAGTAAAAGAGGTCATGTCTACAGCGTATTGCCATATCCATTTACCCCAATATAAACCCGGAGCTAAGGTTTGGGCTTGATACCCAGCTTCCCCTTTCGTGGCAATAATACGACCGTCTGGCAATGACTTGTCACCACCGATAAGCACGAATTTTTTAGTAACCAAACCAATTTTATCTTCAGGAACGATGACCATTCCAAAAAAAACTCGTAAAACAAATTTGTAAAGCACTATGGATAATACTAGCAAGAATATCCACCAATAATCGAAAACTGATGTCATAATATTATAATTAAAATTGAATAATGTGTTAGATTTTTTTTAATGAAGACTATAGAAAATAGTGTAAGTTCAAATGGATAACGATCGAAATTCAAATAATGTATTGAATAACATTGAGAAGTTACAACACCTTTGTGTTATTTTAGATTATCATTTCATTTCAAAAATCTGTAATTATACGGAAGAGTGATTCAAATGTTACAAATTTTTAATACAATTATTTTTACAAATAATTCAAATAATTAATTATCAATAAACTAGTACCGAAAATAAATCAATATATAAATATCCTACTGTATTTCAATAGTAAAATCTTTTTTTTTAAATCAGATGATAGCTCTGGACGATTGGTTGTAGAAAAAACCAAGTTGAATAATTTGGAATTATCGATTCCAATAAATGAAACCAACCAATTATTTTTAGTAGTGATTACCACTATAAACGGAGAAATTATTACGAAAAAAGTAATGGTTTAAAGAGGGAAAGTTATTTTCGAAGTAAAAAGCTACTCGGTAGCCATCCGTTTTAAGATAGCCCATTGTTTTAGAGCGGTTCGTGCCTCGACTGCGGGATAACCTAGCATCGTTTTTCCAGGCGCTACATCGGCAGCTACTCCAGAACCAGCACCTATGATAGCACCATCGCCTAAAGTTAAGTGGTCTTTAATAGAGGCGCTTCCACCAATGATGACACCATTTCCTAAGGTAACAGAACCCGCCAATCCACTATTACCCGCCATAATGCAAAAACGTCCTAGTTTACTATTGTGTCCAATTTGTACTAGATTATCAATTTTACAGCCATCACCTAATATAGTAGAGCTGAATTTACCTCTATCGACAGAAGAATTAGCGCCAATTTCTACGTTATTACCAAGGATTACATTGCCAATTTGTGGAATTTTTGCCAATCCTCTTTCCGGACAAGGTCGAAACCCAAAACCATCAGCACCTATTGTACAATTGGGATGCAATATGCAATAAGCTCCCACATGACAGCGTTCACGAACCACAGCTCCGGACCAAATAACCGTGCCTTTGCCAATAGTACATTCATCAAGTATAGTAACATTTGGATATAACGTAACATGGTCTCCAAGAACTACATTGGGACCCACATAGCAATTAGCACCAATTCGGGTACCTTTCCCAATTTTTGCAGTAGCATCCACAACAGCGGTGGGATGTATTTCATGACTGAATAGCGGAGTAGGAGGAGCGAATAACTCTAATACCTGTGACATTGCCAAGTCGGCATTTTTTACTTTTATAAACGCTCTATTTTCGCCAGGGGCAATAGAAATGTCTTCATTTACTATCGCTGCACAAGCTTTAGAAGCTTCCCATAACTTTTCATATTTTTTGTTTCCTATAAAAGAAATTTCTGTTTCACTAGCCATTTCCAATTGCTCGGGAGCCGTTATGAAACCAGAGGTTGTTCCAACTATAGTGCCTTTTACAATCTCATTAATTTCTTGAATAGTAATATTTTTCATTACGATGTTGTTTGTTTATAAACATCAAATAAACTAAATTGTTTTGATTTGTACTAATATTTATTGAAGAGTTTGCTAATTCTCATAGCAATTAATACACTCTTAAGATTTCAAAAAAAAAGCGATGATTACTCAACGCTTTTAATATTTTCTGTTTTTTCCTATTGCAATCCAGCGATACTTTGCTCTAAAGTTGCAATCTTTGCTAAGGCATCGGATTCCTTTTTGCGTTCCATTTCAAGTACTTTCTCCGGAGCGCCGTTCACAAACTTCTCATTAGATAATTTAGTTTGTACTGATTTCAAGAAACCTTTGGTGTAATTCAACTCATCAGTTAATTTGGCAATTTCAGAGGCAACATCTATATTTCCAGTTATAGGAATGAAATATTCATTTGATTTTACTCTATACGACAAGGCACCTTCAACTTTATCGTTAACATAGTCTAACGTAGCAACGTTGCCCAATTTCATAATAACAGTATCGAAATGGGAAGAAACACCTTCTTTATTCATTACTTTTAAATCAATGATATCTTTAAACGGTATATTTTTATCCTTTCGAATCGTTCTTATTCCCGAAATAACTTCCATAGCAAAATCAAAATCGGCAATTAGTTTTTCGTCAAAGGCTTTGGCTTTAGGCCATTCAGCAACTATTAAGGCTTGTTCAGGAGTTCTATCCGCAATATGTTGCCAGATTTCCTCCGTTAAGAACGGCATGAATGGATGCAACAACTTCAAGTTGTTTTCCAACATTTCAATTGCTTTTTCAAAGGTTGTTCTGTCAATAGGTTGTTGATAAGCAGGCTTAATCATTTCTAAGAACCATGAACAAAAGTCATCCCAAACCAATTTGTAAATACCCATCAAGGCTTCCGAGATTCTGTATTTATCAAAATTCTCCTCAATCTCAGTTAAGGTTCTTTGCAGTTTGGTTTCATACCATTCGATAGCTACCTTAGAAGATTTTGGTTGCGATATAGCATCAGAAACCTCCCAGCCTTTAATCAATTTAAATGCATTCCATATCTTATTAGAAAAAGCTTTCCCTTGATTGCACAATTCTTCATCAAACATAATGTCATTACCAGCAGAAGCGCTTAAAAGCAATCCGACGCGAACACCATCTGCACCAAATTTTTCTATCAATTCTAAAGGTTCGGGTGAATTACCTAATGATTTAGACATTTTACGACGTTGCTTGTCACGAACCAATCCTGTTAAATAAACGTTGGTAAAAGGTTTCTCTCCAGCATATTCATATCCCGCAATAATCATACGAGCTACCCAAAAGAAAAGAATATCTGGACCCGTAACCAAATCGTTGGTTGGATAATAGTATTTAAAGTCTTCACTTTCAGGGTTTGTCACACCTCCGAAAACAGCCATTGGCCATAACCAAGAGGAGAACCAAGTGTCAAGAGCATCTGCGTCTTGAGTAAGGTGGTCTGCTGTCAGTTGTGGATTATTAGTTTTTACTTTAGCCAGTTCAAGAGCTTTTGCTATGTTCTCTGCAACGACAAAATCTTCTTTCCCATCACCATAATAGTAAGCTGGAATTTGTTGTCCCCACCACAATTGACGTGAAATATTCCAATCGCGAATGTTTTCCAACCAGTGTTTGTAGGTGTTATTAAAACGGGAAGGATATAATTTTACTTCTTCGGTTTCTAAAACCGCTTTGATGGCAGGTTTTACTAACTCTTCCATACTCAAAAACCATTGATCAGACAAACGAGGTTCAATAACAGCTTTGGTTCGTTCAGAAGTTCCTATTTTGTTCAAATGCGTTTCTGTTTTGGCTAAAGCGCCAATAGCTTCTAGTTCTTGTGCAATTTCCTCACGAACTACAAAACGATCTTTTCCTTGGTAATGCAATCCAAACGAATTTAAAGAAGCATCTTCATTGAAAATATCGATAATCTCAAGGTTGTGTTTTTCTCCCAGCGTTTTGTCATTCATATCATGAGCAGGGGTAACCTTTAAACAACCTGTTCCAAATTCTATGTCTACGTACTCATCTTCAATAATTGGAATAACTCTACCACAAATAGGCACGATAGCTTTCTTTCCTTTTAAATGTGCAAAACGTTCATCGTCAGGATTAATACAAATAGCAGTATCACCAAATATAGTTTCAGGTCGGGTAGTGGCCACTGTTAAAAAATTTTCACTTCCTTCAATTTTATAATTTAAGAAATACAATTTTCCTTGGCGCTCTTCAAAGATGACTTCTTCGTCAGATAAGGTTGTTTTGGCTTCTGGATCCCAGTTGACCATTCGGTAGCCATGATAAATTAATCCTTTGTTATAAAGATCAACAAAAGAATAAATTACAGAGGCCGACATGTCTTCATCCATCGTAAACTTAGTTCTGCTCCAATCACACGAACAGCCCAATTGTTTTAGCTGTTCTAGGATAGTTCCACCATATTTATTAGTCCAATCCCAAGCGTGTTTTAGGAATTCTTCCCTTGACAAATCATTTTTATTAATTCCTTCGCTTTTTAATTTAGCCACCACTTTTGCTTCTGTAGCAATAGAGGCATGATCAGTTCCAGGTACCCAACAAGCATTGAATCCTTTCAAACGAGCACGACGAATCAATACGTCTTGAATCGTATTGTTCAACATGTGTCCCATGTGTAGAACTCCTGTCACGTTTGGTGGCGGAATTACAATAGTATATGGCGTTCTATGGTCGGGTTTGGATGTAAAATAATCATTTTTCATCCAGTAGTCGTACCATTTTTGCTCTACTTCTTTGGCGTTGAATTGTGCAGGGATTGACATAATTTATTCGATATGATGTTATATTTTTAACGGAACTTTTATAGTTCTTATACTTTGGTGTATTTTTTGCAATTATGTCTGCAAAAGTAAGTAATATGTGCTTTTAAAAAAATTAAGAATTAAAATTTTGCGTATTAATTTAAAGTAGTATTTTTACTCAACCAATAAATCAAAAAAAATGAACCATGAATAAATCAGTACTTATCGCTTTTATCCTTATTAATGGTGCTATTTTTGCTCAAAGTGGTGCTAAAATTATATTTAAAGATAAAGACAATACTATAGATTATGGCACTGTTTCAAAGGATTCTGATAGTGGTATACGACAATTTGAATTTACTAATACAGGTGACGCTCCATTGATCATTAAAGATGTTCGTTCTACTTGTGGTTGTACAGTGCCAAGTAAACCTTCTGGTGAAATTATGCCAGGTAAATCCGACGTGATTACGGTGAAATACAATATGAATCCTGGACCAATACGAAAAACAATAACTGTTGAATCGAATGCCGTGAATACAGAAGGAGGAATGATAGCCCTGAAAATTAAAGGAGAGGTTATTGTAAAGCAAGAGGTTAATTTACTTGAGAAAAAGAAAACAAGTCCAATGCAATTAAAATAATAAAAACAAAAAAACTCGTTGACTAAACGAGTTTTTTGTTTTTGTTCATTTGAACTTCTTATGCTTTTTGAGTTTTCATTTTAACCTTGCTTTTCTCAATGTCTTTTTTTGCCTTTTCTAATTCTTCTTTGGCTTTAATCATTTCTTCCTTCGCTTTAATCATCTCTTCTTTGGTTTGATCGAAATCTGATTTAGCATCATCTGATTGATTTTTGTTAGGCGCTATTTTATCCATTTGTTTTTTGAAATTATCCAAACCTTCTTGACTTCTAAAGTCAAATTCTTTATTATTAAAATTATTACCACCCGTATTGCCAAAACTTTCTACTTTGTTTTCGTTTTTAATTTTGTCAATTTCTTCTGGGGAATAATCATCTCCACCTTCCGTAACTTTTCCGTCTTCAATAACCAATGGTTTTTTTCCATCTTTTTGAATCATAATCTTTGATTTTGATTGTCCAAAGCTTTCGCCATCGTTGGGAAAACTAAAACTAAAAGATTGTGAGTTTTTATCGCCATTGCCTAACTGGAATTGTTTCATAAAGTCTTGTGGATTGGCGAGTCCATTCATATTCATAAAATCATTGCCGGCAATTCGAGTATCGTTACCATTTGGATCTCCAAATCCTACTTCTTCACCATTTTTGTAAAATTTGATAGTGCCTATGGGTTTTTGATTGTTGTACTCAATGTTACCTTTATTTCCTTTTCGATCAGAATAGTCTACTCTAATGCCTGTAATTTCGTTTTTAGCATTTCGTTTGATATCGGAATAGTGTATGGTAATTCCTTTTTCTCCCAAGGCTTTGATATCGTCTTTCATTTCACTCTCTGGAGTGCTCTTGTTCCAAGTCATGACAATATCGTCTTTGTGCGAATCAGAATCAGTCAAAGCAAACTTATTATTGTTTTGAGCTGCGCAATTGTATTGAACTAAAAAAGTAATAGCAATGGCTAATGAATAGTTCCATAAGGTGCTGTTTCTTAACATAACTAATGATTTTTAAGTGTTTGTTTTATTTTTAATGCAATACAAATTTAAAAAGAGATTGTTTTTGTTAAAACAGTTTTACAAATTTTTAACTTAATTACTTCAATTTGATGGAGTAATGACCAATAAGGGTTAATACTTAATTATATAGGGTTCAAATTGCGACCCATTTTAAAAACAGGGTTTGATTTTTCTTCGTGAATTTTTGGTATGGAAATATAACCTCTTTTAATTAGTCTCAAATAAACATTATGTTCAATAACTAATGGACTGCCTATTAGTATGTTTCTACGATGAAATGATAGGAATGACTTATCAAATGTAACTTTAAATAGCAATAGAAGATAATTCAATTTCTAAATAAAAGCAAGTCGAATGTAATTGTATTATCCCCATTAAAATACAAGTTCGAAAAATTGGGAGGAACTATTTCTTATGAAAGTAACGAAAACTAACGTACTAAATTTATGATACTATATTCTAATTACTCTACAAGCGAACGCCTTTGATTATAGCAAGGTATTAAAATCGTTTACACTTTTTTAACTGATTCGAAAAAGTGTAAACGACTTCATTTTTCTATTTCAACAAATCCCTAAGTTCGGGTTTGTTTGTAGTGTATGAATTTAACCACTTGGTTAAATGGTCAAGTTCAAAAGGTAACAAGTTTTTTTTAGCATGTTGTAATGCTTTTTTGAATTGCGTCGGATTCTCACTAACTGTTTCTAAAACAGATTTAGTGTAATAGTAATTAATTGTCGCCATGTTCTTTAAGATTTGGGGTTATCTTCTCGGTATATAAATGTAATACCTTATAGTAATAAAAAAAAGTTTTTATCGTTCAAAAAGCAATATCTGTCGATTAAGTTGTTCTTTAAAACAAATATCAACATAAAATCCTACAAATAGAATAACAAATTTAAGTGAGTCAAATCTGGAATGCATTCTAAACCAGATATATACTTTTAAAAGCAAAAAAACAAAAGCCTTACCCCCAAGCCGTGAACAATTCTAAAAGCTGGAGAATTTTTTATATTTTTGTTTATCTAGGTTGAGGTATAACCAGTTAAAATTGAAGTAAGACAAAGATAATAGGGACATGAAAAATAAAAGATTATCAGACGAACAAGAGAAAGAATTACTCAAGTTATTACAAGCTCGCTTTGAAAAACACACACATCGTCATGGAGCAATGGATTGGAGTAGGGTGCAAGCAAGACTCGAGGATAATCCAGCTAAAATACGGTCACTCTATGAAATGGAGGAAACAGGGGGCGAACCTGATGTCATTGGATATGATGAGAAGACTAACGAATATATTTTTTGTGACTGTGCTGCAGAAAGTCCAAAAGGACGGCGAAGTTTATGTTATGATAGAGAAGCATTAGATGCTAGAAAAGAATTCAAACCGGTGAATAGTGCTATCGATATGGCGGCAGCTATAGGCATTGAAATCTTAACCGAAACTGAATACAGAGTCTTACAGCAATTGGAGAAATTCGACATGAAAACCTCTAGTTGGATACATACCCCATCGGAAATCAGAAAATTAGATGGTGCACTCTTTGCCGATTTTCGTTACAATACTGTGTTTATTTACCACAATAGCGCCCCATCCTATTATGCAGCTAGAGGGTTTAGAGGTTCGCTACGAGTGTAATAAATAGACATGAAATAAGAAAGAACCGAGTAAAGCGATACGTATAATCATCAAAAAGATCAGTTCGACTACTCAACAAAATGATCACTCACCACCAAACTACTCTTTAAAATACTTCTGCATCAAAACCAAAAAGTCATGCTTGTTAATGGGTTTTGAAATATGATCATTGCAACCTATTTCTAAAGTCAATCGAATATCATCAATCAGACCATAGGCCGTTTGCGCAATGATAATTACGTCTTTATTAAATGCTCTAATCAATTTGGTAGCCTCATAGCCGCTCATGATAGGCATTTTCATATCCATCATAATTAAGTCAATATCGGGGTTTTGTTGCGCTGCTGCTACAGCGGCTTCCCCATTAGAAACATTGATGATTTCTTTGTTAAAAGGAGTCACTATTTTATTGATGAACAGTTTAGAAATTTCATCATCTTCTGCAATCAGAATTTTTAACTTCTTTAAATGAATCGCAATTTCGGCATCTTGTGCGCCGTTCTCATTAGTGCCATTAGGTTCGCTAGCAGCTTGATAGGGTATTGTGAAATAAAACGTGCTTCCTTTTCCTTCTTCACTATCTACCCATATAGTACCCCCAAGCATTTCCACAAACGCTCTTGAAATAGACAATCCTAAACCTGCGCCTTGTCTTGCCATTTTATCGGTAATATCCGCCTGAATAAAGCGTTCAAACACATCTTCTTGTCGGTCTTTTGGAATGCCAATGCCGGTGTCTTTTACAAAAAACTCTAGAAAGCCTTCTTTTTTAACATAGCCGAATTCGATAAAACCTTCATGCGAATATTTAATAGCATTCTTAACCAAGTTAATCAATATGGCAAAAATCTTTTCCCGGTCCGTTTCTATAATAGACGTTTCCGAAGGCAAACTTTTAATACAAGATAATTTCATTCCTTTGGCTTCCACCTCTGGTTTGAAAAAAGTAAATACATAGTCAATTTGATCATTGATATTGGAAGCCGCTTTATGAATGGTCATCAATCCAGACTCAATTTTAGAAATATCAATAATATCATTGATGATATTCAACATCCGAACCCCGCTTTTCTCAATAATGTCAATGTATTCTTTTTGTTGCTGCCCCGTAAGCATAGGTTCTTTTAGCAATCCTACAAAACCCAGAATGCCATTCATGGGCGTGCGAATTTCATGACTCATGTTGGCTAAGAAAGCCGACTTCAATCGGTCACTCTCTTCCGCATGGTTTTTAGCCAAAATCAATTCTTCGTTTTGAGTTTCAATTTCTTGATTTTTGAGTTGCAATAAAAACTCAGAATATTTCTTATAGGTAATGTCTTCTTTGATAGCGATGTAATGGGTGGTAATCCCATCAGAATTAATGATAGGGGATATGGTAGCCGATTCCCAATACAACTCCCCATTCTTTTTGCGGTTATGAAATTCGCCATGCCACTCTTCGCCTTCATTGATAGTTTTCCATAAGTCTTTGTATTCCTCTTGCGTGGTATGTCCCGATTTTAGGATGCGTGGATTTTTACCAACCACTTCTTCTACAGCATAACCTGTGGTTTCAACAAATTTCGGATTTACATATTGTATTACCCCAGAGGTGTCTGTAATTACAATTGTAATCGGACTTTGCTCCACGGCTTGCGATAACTTCAAGAGTTTTTCTTCGGTTTGCTTTTGCTCTGTGATATCGTTAATTGTACCAATTAGTTTAGTAGGTTGGTTGTTATCGCCCAATTCCAATTCCCCCTGGCCGTGCACCCAAAATTCCTTTTGATTGTGCTGGTTGATAATTTTATATTCTTTATCAAACTTATGGCGCTTGCCTAAAACTTCGTTAGCCACATAGTCGCCCATAAATTTTTTAAAATCGGGATGAATAAGATGCATCCAACCCGAATAATCTCTAACATAATGAGAGTCTATACCAAAAATTTTATCCAATATCTTAGAGCTTTTCCAAAATCCAGTAGAGATGTCCCAAACAAAAGTACCTAGATTAGCAATAGCTTGGGTTTCTAAAAGAAAACGTTGACTTTCTTTTAAAGACTCTTCTATTGTTTTGTAACGCGAAATGTCATTGTCATAGGATTCTCTGAGTAAAGAATTTTCGTGCTGTAATTTTTCAAGCTCTGTAATGAGTTGCTCTTTGGTTTTATCAAGATTATTCATAATTGTAGGGGCTATGGTTTGATCTTTACAAAATGAGCATTTAGTGATAAGGGAAAAAAAGCATCTATGTTTGATTCTATTATTGTAAATCTACTAAATAAATTAATACGACATTTACTTTTTTAGGAAAAAATAGGAAAAAACCGCCTAATTTAATTTTACTGTCTTTATTTTAGTGAAATCACCTTACAAATAAGGCAAGAGTATAGTGCTTATTGATAGAATCACACTATAAAAAACTATCAAACGATTTCACATGATCCGCTTCTAATAGATAATGATTGAACGCTTCCATTTTCTCTTTATTGCCAAACAGGTTGATGGATAATCGGATTTTATTTTCGTCTTTCGTCTCAAATTTTTTAAGACATTTTACACCTAATTTATTCAATTTAGCATAAATTTCATGAGAGGTGTTTTCTTTTTTAAAATGAATCACATAACTACGGTGTTCTTTTTGTCGGGTTAATACATTTAAAATCTTTTCAAAAAAGAAAAGCACAACAAGTGTAACAACCATCCCTTCTAGTGCCAAGCTATAATTCTCACAGCCAATACACATACCCAAAGCAGCTGTCATCCATATCGTGGCAGCCGTAGTGATACCAGTAACATTTAGTCCGTCTTTAAAAACCACCCCAGCACCAATAAAACCAATTCCCGTCAGTATGTTTGCCGCAATCCTGTCTTTGCTGATGCTGCCACCCAGTTGAATGGAAATAATAGTCAGAATAGCAGACCCCACGCAAATTAATGCCATTGTTCTGAAGCCGGCAACTTTGCCGTTTATTTCTCGTTCTAAACCAATAAAAGCACCAATACCTATGGAAAGGAACAGTTGAAGTAAGTGTTCTGTTAGCATGTTTTTTATTCAAAAATAATAATTTTTAGTTTAGAATAATACAACTGGAATAACTCTTTTTGAAAGAACGCAGCATATTGGAACGCTTATGAAGCGAATCAAACGGATTTTTATTTTAATAATCCATACTACTGATCCAAATAGTATAATCAGTATATAAATAAAAATATAAAGTAACACAGATCTAATAAATCCAAGAAATCAAAAAAAACATGGAACACAGATTAAAGAAATCTAAGAAATTTTAATAATTTTTCTAATTTCTCCAATCTGTGTTTCATAAAAACCACCTCGGCTTTCAGCCACTCCTCCAAAGGAGGAGAATTATCAAAAAAACAATAGTACTATCATTAGCTTTTTTATATTTTTGCTACGCTTAAAAACAAACAAATGAACTTCGATAGAAAAGAATTATCCAATATCCAATTATTAGATTTATACAAAAGACTTTTAAAACCACGATTGATAGAAGAAAAAATGCTAATTCTATTGCGTCAAGGGAAAGTCTCTAAATGGTTCTCTGGCATTGGTCAAGAAGCAATTTCAGTAGGAATCACCTCCGCTTTAGACCCAGACGAATACATCCTACCCATGCACCGAAACTTAGGTGTCTTTACCGGTAGAGATATTCCATTGCACCGTTTGTTCTCACAATGGCAAGGAAAGAAAACCGGATTCACCAAAGGTCGTGACCGTAGTTTTCACTTTGGCACCCAAGAATTCAAGATCATCGGAATGATTTCGCATCTAGGCCCTCAAATGGGAGTGGCAGACGGAATTGCCTTAGCAAACAAACTAAAACAAAACGGCAAAGTAACGGCAGTATTCACCGGTGAAGGAGCTACCAGCGAAGGAGACTTCCACGAAGCGTTAAACATTGCCTCAGTGTGGGATTTACCCGTATTGTTTGTGATTGAAAACAATGGCTACGGACTTTCAACACCTACCAACGAGCAATACCGTTGTGAAAACCTTGCCGATAGAGGAGTAGGATACGGCATGGAAAGCCATATCATTGATGGTAACAACATCTTAGAAGTATATACCAAAATTGCCGAATTAAAAGCGTCATTAGCCATAAACCCAAGACCTGTATTATTAGAGTTTAAAACCTTTAGAATGCGCGGTCACGAAGAGGCGAGTGGTACCAAATACGTGCCGCAAGAGTTAATGGACATGTGGGCAATTAAAGACCCGATTGCAAATTATAGAACCTATTTACTTTCGGTTGGCGTACTTTCAGAAGAATTGGATGCTGAATTTAAAGCGGCTATCAAAGCTGAAATTGACGAACATTGGGCAATTACACAAGCCGAACCAGACGTTATTGCTGATTTAAGTGAAGAGTTAAACGACGTCTATCAACCCTATGCCTTTGAGGAAGTTAACCCTTCTAGCGAAGTAGAGAACATTCGTGTGGTAGATGCTATTTCGCATGCTTTGAGACAATCGATGGAGCGTCATGATAACTTAGTGATTATGGGACAAGACATTGCCGAATATGGTGGTGCTTTTAAAATAACTGAAGGTTTTGTAGAGCAGTTCGGAAAAGACCGTGTGCGCAACACGCCAATTTGTGAAAGCGCTGTGGTGTCTGCCGGAATGGGATTGTCTATTAACGGACACAAAGCCGTGGTAGAAATGCAGTTTGCCGATTTCGTGTCTACGGGTTTTAACCCTATTGTAAATTTATTGGCAAAACAACACTACCGTTGGAACGAGAAAGCCGACGTAGTAGTGCGCATGCCTTGTGGTGGGGGTACCCAAGCCGGACCGTTTCACTCGCAAACCAATGAAGCATGGTTTACCAAAACCCCTGGATTGAAAGTAGTCTATCCTGCGTTTCCGTATGATGTAAAAGGATTATTGAATACCGCCATCAACGACCCAAACCCAGTCATGTTCTTTGAGCACAAACAATTGTATAGAAGTGTCTACCAAGACGTACCTAAAGACTATTACACCATTCCTTTTGGGAAAGCCGCTATGCTAAAAGAAGGAACCCAAGTAACCATCATTTCGTTTGGTGCCGGCGTGCATTGGGCTTTAGATACGCTAGCGAAACACCCAGCAATAAGTGCCGACTTGATTGATTTAAGAACCTTACAACCTCTGGATACCGAAACCATCTTTGCCTCAGTAAAGAAAACTAATAGAGTGATTATTTTACAAGAAGACACTTTATTTGGAGGTATAGCAAGTGACATCTCGGCATTGATTATGGAGCACTGCTTTGAGCACCTCGACGCACCCGTGAAACGAGTAGGCAGTATAGAAAGCGCCATACCGTTTGTAAAACCACTTGAAGACCAATACTTGCCTAAAGTACGCTTTGAAGAGCAATTACTGGAATTATTGAAATACTAATAATAGAAATAGTCCCAAGTAATTGGGACTATTTATTTATATCTCGACAAATATAAGTAAGTTACAATTTTTTAATTTACTTCATGGTCAAGTTCTTTAATTCCGAAATCCCAGGTTTTATTATTAGTTTTATCTACAAAAAACTGAATTCCTTTGATTGGATTTGTCCTGTCTATACTCAGTCTTTGAACTCTTCCATCAGCAGATTTCATGACTATATCAATGGCAACAATTTTACCATCTTTGTTTCTTTTGATATTAGAAACTTCTGTTTTAATTTTTTTATCTTTAAATTCATTTTTTAATGCATACCAACCATCATCTGGATCTTTAGAGTCGAATTCCATTTCAAGTCGATCAATTTTAGAATCGTTATAGGGTTTACTTTTAGAATAATTTTTAGTTACTATAATAATTGCTCCATTTTTTCCTTCATCACCATAATATGTAATTGCTTTATCATTTTTTAATACATTGATACTTTCAATTTCATTGGAATCAAGATTATTTATGATGATGTTGGCATCACCCTCTACTATTTTACCATCAATTTTGATTAAAGGCTTAGCTTCCAAATAAAAAGTCGGTTCTCCTGGAACTTTTATCCCAGTAGATGCACCTTTTCTTATTACAACAACATCATCATTGTTGTCATTCTGAGTTACAAAAGTAGTCGTGCCCTTGTTGGCAATAGCACTTGTAGTTGTTACTGTGTTTACTGTTGTTGTTTTGTCTCCTTTATTGTAACTTAAAGTTACTACCGTTTTGCTATTTTCTTTTTGTAAATCTTGAAATCCATTTTTTGAAAACCCAACCTTACCTTCTTCGGCACTAAAGTAAATAGGCTCAATTGGGTGCTCTGAATCCAATTCTATTTTACCTGTTTTTCCTTCCTTTGTTTTGTATTCTATTTTGATGGCAATAATTTCGCCTTGGTCATTTCTTTTCACATTAGAAAAAGTATAATCAATGCCCAATTGTGCTTTGAGCGTTTGAGTATCCATTTTCATTTCTTCGTCTGTAGCATTTTTGTCTGTTGTATAGCCCACGGCTATGGCTCGTGCTTCATTTAAGCCCGTAGTTGCCGTTTTTTTTTGTGCTACGACTTTTATTTGAAATAAAAATACAAAAGCAATTAATACCGGAATGACTACCGTGTACTTCCATGAGTTGCTGCGTTGTGATTGATTTTTGTTTAACATAACGATTCGTTTTTTGATTAATGATTGATAAAATTGATTAGTAATAGGTAAACAGTTTTGATGAGAAACTACCTTTAAAAGCGTTTTTTGATACGCTTTTTTATCTTCTATATTTTGAATTGCTTTATGGTCAGCAATAAATTCTAAATTTTGAATAATAGCTTTTTTGTACATCCAGAGTATGGGATTGATCCAAAATAGAATGGTAAATAAATGCACCACTACAACATCAATAGAGTGTTTTTGTTGGCAGTGTACTTTTTCATGGGCTATAATATTTTTCAGTTCGATTGGCGAATACAAACTGGAATTGAAAACAATGTAATTAAAAAATGAAAACGGACTGATAGCTTGTTGTGTATCAATCAAACAATAGTCGCTTTCTTGATGGATGGTTTTGTTTTTAATCATTTTAAAAACAGAATACACATTAATGATTCCTCTAATGAAAAGCAATACAACCACAAGGCCATAACTTACCATCATAATTTGAGACCAATCTATTGTTGGAACAGCAGGAGCACTTATTGAAACCGCATTGGATTTAGAATGATTAGCTAAAGCCATTAAATGAGCAAGAACCATTTTTGGACGCACTATATAGATTATTTTCTTTATAAAAAACAAAGGCAATAGGGCAGAAGCTACCAACCCCAATAATAAAAACCAACGATTGCTATTGAAAAACGTTTCTTTGCGCAGCAATACGTGATACGTTATGTAGAACGCAATCAATAAGCCACTCGCTTTTAGTATATAGGTAAATAACTCTTGCATCTGTTATTGATTTATTTTCTATTCTCAATAATGTTCAATATTTCCCTCAATTCTTCAGCAGAAATTTTATCTTCTTCTGCAAAAAATGAAACCATGTTCTTATACGAATTGTTAAAGTAATTCTCAATGGCTGTGCTCATAAACGTTTTTCTGTAATCTTCTAACGCTATTATTGGATAATATTGATGTGTATTGCCATAGGCTGTATGACCAACATAGCCTTTTTCTTCCAGATTTCTAATAATGGTAGAAAGTGTGTTGTAGTGAGGCTGCTCTTCTGTTATTTCAGCCATTACTTCTTTTACGAAAGCTTTTTGTAACTTCCATAATATGTGCATAATCTCTTCTTCTTTATTAGTAAGTTTTTGCATGATCTAAATTTTATATCACAAACGTATAACTATATTTTTAGTTATACAACTATTTATATAGTTATTTAACTAAATTTAACGTTCGAAAAACTTTATAAAAGCAATTAGGGTAGTTATTTGATTGAAAATAAATCTCTTGCATAGCAAACGCATAAAAGGACAAGCTAAAATGAAATAGTAAGAGAAGAAGTTGTAAGAAGATGGAAGACCAATACTTGCCTAAAGTACGCTTTGAAGAGCAATTACTGGAATTATTGAAATACTAAAAATAGGAAAAGACACTTCGCAGTGTCTTTTTTGTTTTTTTAAGCTATTTATGTGCACGGAATGAAATTTTGCTATTTTGGATATTTCTGTTCTAGAATACTCAAATAAGTACCTTTTGGCATTTTATCTTTATACATTTTATATAAATCTAGGTCAAAGCCCCCCTTCTTAATTATTTCATTATAAATCAAAAATTCTTGGAGATCTTTTGGAACATAAATTAAATTCTTTAAAGTTTCACTTTGAAATGCAGTTGAATAGTTTTTTTGTTGAGGCAATATTTTTTCCTCTATAAAAAAACATTTATTTAAAATGTTGTGATATTGATTATCTGTTTTAATGTTCTTGTATTTTTCATCAAAAACATTATACTTCGCATCCAAACCTTGTATCGTTTTTTGAATTTCTTCTTTTTTAAGTAGCACTAAATTAGGAGTTTCTTTTGTTGTTTCTAAAAATACTCTCAAATTAGCATAAGACCAAGTAATAATTTCTGTTTGAAGATATAATTTTGTAAAGTCATAAAATGATTTTGAAATTTTAGTGTCATTCAATAACTTATCAAGTTGTTGCGTAGTTCCTTGATCAAGATTATCAATTTTATCTAAAATTTCAATTGAAGTAGTTTTTGTATTCAATATCAAACCAATTGACCGATATAATCGAAAAAAATCGGGAGTGTTATTTAATAAATCTATACCAGCAGAATTGGTTCCACTAAAAATTATGGTTGGTTTGTCATTTACGGTCTTTATATCTAAATTAATTTCATCACCATCTTTACATGGTAATGTTACTGTATAAGGAATATCTTCATTTTGTACTATTTGTATTAAACCCATTCCTTTTTGACTAAAATTCTTTTTCAAAGAGTTGTTTTTGATTTGATACAAATTACTAGTATACACGAAATGAGAGGCGTCATTATCAAATGAGCTTCCAAAAGTAATCATACTAGATTCTATTGCTTTTTCAAAATGAATAGTAACTATCACATTTTGAGAAAAGGAAAATTGGAAAAATAATGTTGTTAAAATTAATAGCGATTTTTTCATGGGATAAATTTATTGTATTGAAAACGCTAGTTGTCATAATATATTGTTTTCAATAAAAAATATTAGAATAAAAAAAACAATCACTATCATTGATGTGTTTTTTTGTTAGATTTGTTTTTAATCATTCAATAAAAAGAACTGTTAATCAGGAATGAGGTAACAATTTAAACGTTTATTTATAAAAATTTAATTATGAATCTATACTATATTAAACTTTTTTTATTTATTTCAATTTGTTCTTTTTCACAGACAAGAAGAGATTCTATTATAAAAGATTCTATTCTTCTGCCTATTAATAATAGATTATTAGATAATAAAAATATTTACTTAAAAACCTATTCTATTTTAAAAAAGTTAGATATAAACAACGGTTATGAAAAAGAGTTGCATTGTAAAATATTAGAATATTCTTATCTGCATAACGATAGTAATAATTTTAAAAATGATTTAACGATACTTGTAAAAGAGTATGGTTTTAAAGTTGATTTTTTGAAAGGAAATGAAAGCTATTATGAAGCTATTATTAATGATAACTTATCAGATTGGTTTAAAGAAATGTATTTAAAAAATCATATGATTTGGGTAAGTAATAATTTTAAAAGACTGAAAGATATTCGAAAGCTAAATGAAATTAATTTAAAAGATCAAGCAATTTCAAAAGTTGCATCAGAATTAATAACAATGAAGTTTAATGCAAATGATAGCATAAAAATTTATACTGCGATCAATAAAATAAATTTAGAAAATATTAATGATATCATTGAAATTTCAAAAAATAATAATTTATATGCAGGCTCTAAAAAATTCCCTCTAATTCAAAACGGAATTAACAATGCTATAATTCATAATTTAAGAGATAATACTAAGTTAACTTGGGATGCATTATTTCCATTTATAAAGAAGGCCTATATAAAAAATGAAATTGACAATGTTATTTTTCAAAATTATGATTTTTATTGCTTTATAAATAATGGTTATCAAGAGTTTAATAGTTATAAAATAGATCAAATTCCTCCTCAATTTAAAAAAGGAAAAAAAGAAATACCATTAAAAAATGTTTCTGAATTTGAAGCAATTAAGAAAGAATTTAATTGGTATTAATGTTTACCACACAATGCCAAGCGTTCTACAGTCTTCAAATGTAGGCAGTTCGATATACTGAAATACTAAACATAGAAAAAGACACTTCGCAGTGTCTTTTTTTTCTCAATAAATTATTTTTTTCAAATTCAAAACATAGTAATTATAGCATCTAATTCTAATCTAAGGATATTTTTTCTTCATTACAGCATTTTTCAAGTTCCGGCTTATTAATCAAATAAAGATGTAACCATCGGGTTAATTGTTCCATTTCAAAAGGCAATAAACTTTTTTTAGCATATTTCAGCGCTTTTTTGAATTCTATTGGATTATCACTAACCGATTCCAAAACAGATTTTGCGAAATAATAGTTAATCGTTGCCATTAGATAAAGATTTGGGTTTATCTTTCGTTATGTGTAGTTAGGTAGTAATTATTTTCAATTAAACACATCAAGTGTTGTCTAAATAGTTTGACTTGTTTATTTCTAATCCCTGTTTATTTTTTCTTCTTTACAACATTTCTGAAGTTCGGGTTTATTAACCATATAAGAGTATAACCATTTGGTTAAATGTTCCATTTCAAAAGGCATCAAACTTTTTTTAGCATATTTCAATGCTTTTTTAAATTGTATAGGATTCTCACTAACCGTTTCTAAAACAGATTTAGTGTAATAATAATTAATTGTTGCCATGTCTTTAAGATTTGGGGTTATCTTTCGTTATGTGAAAGTAGTTATTAAGACTACAAATACTAATTGTTTTCGATGAAAACACATCAAGTGTCGACTAAAAATCGTTAACACTCGATTAAGTCAAATTTTAAACCTGTAAAACGGAAAACCCCTCAAGTAATTATTGATTTTGTCTCGGTAAAGAAGTCTAATAGAGAGACTTTTAAAGGTAATTCATTGTTTTCATTTTACATGTCGTCTTTTAACAATAAAGAAAAGGGTCAAGAGTACTAACCAAGATAAAAATGGAACCACAAGGAAATAAAAGGCAGGTTTTGTCTGTGCAGATGGCATTGCACCGCTATAAATAGTTATAGAAGCGACACTTACTAGTACTGTTGTCCAATAAATCACAGAATGGATTTTGGCAGATAGGGGTTTTGAAAGTCGGTTTACAACAACTAGACCAATGAATGGCGAAAGAACCCAAGCTGTAAATAGTCCAATTAAAACTATAGATTTTTGATGACTCCCTGCCGTAAACATAAAATACATAGAGCCAATTGCGCCAGCAAGTACTGCGGTTAGAGAAGCTATCCGCAAGATATTTTGTTTGGAAGTTTCGGTAGTTGTCATTTATATTTTTGTGAAATTTCTTTTTAGTTGTTGGTCATCCTGGGTTGCAAATCCGAGCTAACTGTAGTAAGACTTATCACAGTATCTGTGAAAATAATTTACCACTGTGAGCACAAGCGTGACGCTTGCGATACGTGATAGAAATTTCTCGCACTTGCTGCGGGAAGTAAGAAAATTTCTTAAAACAAATTAAAAAACCAAATTTTTATACTATTCCGGCAATAGCGAATCATTCCAATCCTTTATGACAAATGATTTTACAATGCCTTCCAATATAAAGGGATCTTCAGTGACAAATTGCTCTGCTGCAGCACGATTTTTAAATAACGCCATGTTGCCAAAGTCGCTAAAAGGGCCAATGCCTAGAACCACGCCCATAGCAATATATTTTTCTACTACCACTTTGTGTCTTGGATAGACGCTCATTATAGTTTCCATTGTTGCCCCCGACGGTTCTCCAATTACTACTGCTTTCATGTTTTACCTTGATTAGTTTTACAAATTATTGCGGATTTCCTTTTCCTTCGTTGATCAATTGTAGCATGCTGTTCCCAAAATACTCGTCCCAACCTTTTTCGCAAGCGGCGTAACATTCCACGCTAGGCACTAAACCAATGTGAGTGAAATCAATGGTGGTTTGATTGTCTTTAGTGGCAATTTCAAAAACCACTTCCGTAGCATTCCATTCTTTTTTGTTTTGGAACCAAGGCAAATAGCAGTCAGTTACTTTCCATACTACTTTTTGGTTAGGCACCAATTCGCTAACGACAAAATCAACGAAAGAGGTCACGCCATCGGCTTCCCCAAACGGAATGGTAAAGATGTCATTCAATTGTGTAGCACTTCCTATGCAATCGTGTTTCCACCAATGGCGTACTTCGCTTATTTTTTTCATAACCTCTTCTGGCGAAGCACTAACGGTAATGGTTTTGTGGTAATTTTTAGTTTCCATATTCTTATTATTTTAGTGATGTAATGATTTGCAGAACGTAGTAGGGGACTTCAATGGGTTTTCATAAAATAGTTACATAATGGGAGTAACACATGAAATCAACTTATTATCTTTTGTGGCGCCAATATAGCCATGACCTTTCAAATAGTAAAAAGTATAGGTGCCATAAAACATTTTCGCTTCCATCACGAGTAAATTTTCATAATCACAAAAGGGAGTTTTTAATTTACCATCGTAAGCAATAATTCGATATTCATTTTTGCCGCTTACAGACTTCCATGTGTGTCCTATTTCAAAATTGGGGTTGTACCTAACCGTTTCATTTTGGCAACACTCATCGTATTCATAGACAATGCCATTTTCTTCCCTTAAATAAAACAAATCGGATTTGTCATCTTTCCAGACCTGTTTGAATTCAATATAGGTTTTACCATTAATTACTTTAGTGCCATTATTGGTTTCAAGATAAAAAGTATCATACCAAAATAATTTTTTCTTCATTATTTCGAGTGGAAAATAGCTATAACCTTCTGAGGATTCACAAAATTTTTGCCCATCATAAAGCTGCGAATAAGAAGAATAACTAAAAAAGAGCAGGAGAAGGAAAGCTAATTTTTTCATTTGATGTATTATTTAGTATCAAAACAGTCAACATAATTGCTGTTGTGTTGAATCTTTTTATTTAACTTCATTTTTATATTCACCACATCGTTGTAAATAATAATCATATTTTTCAAAGTCGAATAGTATGGGGACTTTTAAAAAACTATTTATCTTTTTTGATTTGGCATTGTCAATTTCATAACTTAAATATAATTCTTCATCATTTGGAAAACATTTGAAAATCCTTTTTAAACTTTCAACAGCAATTTCATTGATATTGTATTCCTTACTTAGATTTTCAGCATATTTGAAATATTCATCAACATAAGAATCTACTCTAATAAGATTTTCTTTGGTGTAAATAGTCATAATCAATTACTAATTTTCATTCTTAGTGTAGAAACTATCCTCAAATATATTAAATTAATAATACTAAATAAAAAAAAGTGGACCTTGAATGTGTCCATTTTAAAAGGTTTTAGCAACCTTATTTTTTTCGTAAATAATCCTGCCAAATCTGTTCAAACTCATAGCGGTATTGAACAGCAGAATCATAATCTGGGAATTCTATCTCCGTTTTTTCATTATATTCTTGTTTTTCAAATTCTCCAGTTTCGGGATGCCTAACATAATCATACCGTGTTTTAAATTCAAAAGTCATAGTATTGGTGTTTCCAAAAATGGAAAATTTAATACATTTTAAATCAGCAAGATTAAGGGTTAAGCCAGCATGGGTTACTATTTCTGCTTTCATAGTGAGTTTTTATTTAGTAGTTCTTCTGACATAACATTCCCTTCAAACAATTCTTTATTTTTCCACGAATATGATCTGGCATTATCTTTCAAATATAAAAAAATTATCAATACAATTAGGTCGGAAAAGAATAAATAAAACAACAAAAAAAAACACAAAACCCTCTAAATCGCAATGTAGTAAAAACCTAAAGAGTAACTGATAAGTAGCACTATCAATAGAATAATTGTTTATCTGACCCTAGGCATACATAAAATAATGTCCCGTCTTTTTTTGAATTTACACTATTTAATGACAACTCCCTTAAAATGCTTCCTTTTTGCAGTGATAAGGCAAGTTGTGTAATGTTGAGACAGGTCGCGACCTGTCCGTCTGTGATTCAAATTTGTGGTAAAATGGTATTTATTTTATTGTTGGATTGATTTTGTAGGGACAGGTCGCGACCTGTCCGTACGTGATGCAGATTCGAGGTAAAAAAAATGTATTTAATAATTGATTTTTTTATATATTTGTATGTATCCATTATATAAGCCATTTAAAATAAATATAAGCCATGAAAAAAAGAAAATCCAATCGATTAAAAGGATATGATTATTCAAAGAATAATTTATATTTTGTAACAAATTGTGTCAAAAATAATTTGTGTTGTTTGGGGTGCGTGATTCCTGTGGGGACAGGTCGCGACCTGTCCGTTCATAATCCCGAAATTCATAATCCCGAAATTCATAATCGAGAAATCGATAATCGAGAAATTGATAATCCTGAATTCTGTAATTCCGAAATTTATAATCGAGAAATCGATAATACAGAATTCCATATACCCGTTATGGAATATATTGTTGAATTGAATGCGTATGGATTAATTGTTGATGAAAAAATAAATTGGTTAATGCGTCAATATGAATATGTTTCTATTCATAATTATGTGGTTATGCCCAATCATTTTCATTTGATTTTAGAAATAGATTCAATGCGATTGAAAAATAAATTTTCCGAGGGTGATTCTGAAGGGACAAGTCGCGACTTGTCCGTACAGCAAGAAGATATAAAAATAAAATCATTGTCAAGTTTAATGGGTGCATTGAAAACGACTTCTTCTAATGCAATTCATAATGTTGGTTTTGAAGAGTTTGCTTGGCATCGTTCTTTTCATGATCATATCATTAGAGATGAAAAATCATATCACAATATATTTAATTATATATCCAATAATCCAAATAAATGGCATGAGGATCGATTTAATAATAAATCCTGAAGGATTTACTATTTTAGGACAGCTAGTGAGCTGTTTCTAATAACATAATTTTAATTGGGTAGGTTGTGCTTCCTTGGGTACTTTGGCTTTGCCCCAAAAGTTGAGATACTACCAAATTGTTTATTCGTTATTCGCAATACACTTACTTTGCGTAAGGGCGGTAACAATCGGTGTATTCGTTTTTCGAGCACATCGGCACTTTCGCTACCCGAACAATGACGCACATAAACAGAATATATCATTATGCTGATACCGAATACTCAACTAAATCTAGGGATGGTCTATAACCAAAAAGCCAATATCCTCAATGGAAATAGCACTTTCTCTAATTTCTGTTTTAATTACTATTTGAAGATTCGTGGCAGTTAAAGAAGCTTTGTTTTCGAGTAGAATAGTTTTTTTTAGCATGATTTAGCCTATTTGGAATATCTGAATTATTAAAAACCAATCATATATTATTTTAAATGGAGAAACAATTAAAGGTCATTGCTCTTCTTCTGCTCCAATATAAAAAAAATAATCAACACACCACCAAACCTTAACCCAAACGCCCAAACAAAAAAAGCATAAACCCTCTCGAGTTTCAGAGAGATTGTACATAAAGTAGGAGCATACAATGAATGCTACTTCACCCATTAATAGTATATCTATTAATCAACTCCCAAGGGAGTATACTCAATGAATCCTTTTGAGTTTACACAATCAAATTACTACTCCCAAAAGCAAGCTTTAAAAAGAGAAAAGCAAGCTTTAAAAAGAGAAAAGAAAGCTTTAAAAATAGAAAAGAGAGCTTTAAAAAGAGAAAAGCAAGCTTTAAAAAGAGAAAAGAGAGCTTTAAAAAGAGAAAAGCAAGCTTTAAAAAGAGAAAAGAGAGCTTTAAAAAGAGAAAAGAAAGCTCTAAAAAGAGAAAAGCAAGCTCTAAAAAGAGAAAAGAGAGTTTTAAAAAGAGAAAAGAGATATAGTTTTTCAAATAGTAATTTTGTTATATTTGTTTGAAGTTGATATATAAGTTAACCGGAGACCATCAATACTATGAAAAAAATAATTTTACTTATTGCGATTTCAATTCTATTAGTGCATTGTCAGTCTAAAACCAATGTATACATAATCGATGCTTCAAGAAGTAAGGCAATAAATGAAATTGTAGCCGCCGTCATTAGTCAAGACAGCTTAAATGTGTCCAAAAAAGAGAGGGACACAAATTTGTTTTGTATTGATTTAGCAAAACTGAACATTCAAAATCCTGTAAAAAGAAAAGACGGCATGATTGAGCCACCAGCGAAGCCATTACATACGGTTTTGTTTGAAAATTTGATGCTTGCCAAATTCAACAATGCGTTATTTTTTACTAAAAATGATTCCATTACTTTACTAGAGCAAAATTTGAATCCTGAAAAATTTAGAATTAGTTCTGAAATCATTACTACAATAAATGCAACTACGCTGGCTGAAATTCTAAAAAAGAAAAAAACAGGAGCATCGTACCAATTTTATCAAATGACTATTCCTCTATTTTCATTAGATGGAAACAAAGCCTATACACAATTAACTTATGGATGTGAAGGACTTTGTGGCAATGGTAAAGCCATTTATTTACAGAAGATCAATGGGAAGTGGCACGTCATTGATACTTTTACTATTTGGATGAATTAATAAAAAACTATTAAATTTATTTAACATGCTTACTTTCAAAATATAATTTAAGAGGAAAATAAAAACAAATCAATTATGAAGAAATATAAAATAGTAAGTTATCTGATTTTACTGTTGAGTTTTAAATTATACGCTCAAAAAAGTTTTTTTAATTACGAACCAATTAAAATTGATAAAATAATGGCTATCGAACAGCAATTTGATAGTAAAGAGATTTTTAAAAAAAAAATTCTATTTTCTGGTAAATCAAAAGTGGATTTTGAACAACCTAAAATTTATGAACGTTCAAAAAATACTGATTTTGGTACTACTGAAGTTGAATATTTTTATGCTAAAAAAGATAGTCTTGTAAAAGAAATTATTTATAGTTGGAAAGCAAAATATAGAAGTAATAAAGAAAATTTTTTTAATTCCTATAATGATCAATTCAATAAAATTAAAGAATTAATTACTAAAGAAAATGGTTTTCCAAAATCAATTGATAGTCAAATTGTAAAAATGAAAAATGAACCGCTTGGTGAATTTTATAAAAAAAGTATCGAATGGGATAATGATAAATTTGCGATGCAAATTATATTAGTTTATTCAAAAGAAACAGGTTATGTAGACTTTAATACTAATATACACTTTAAATAATATTGCATTGCCACCCAAAACTTATAACAAATCCAATTTTCACAAGTATACTTTTTGTGTTTTTCAAGAAGTAGGGTTGGAAGCACTGCAAGACTTGTCTTTACACTACAAAAGCAAATCGGGTAGTTGTTACTACTTCACTACAACAGGGGTGTATCGATTGTCCAATCATTGGGGCAGAGCGGCAAAATGTAAATGGAGGTTAAGTCCAAATTGCAAAGCTGTCACACTAAACGCAGTCGAAGTGCCAAATGCCAATAGAACCAAATTGGGTTATGCCAATTGGAGTGATTTTTATCCCGATAATGATTATGAAAAACTCTATTTTGTAAAAGTAGATTATGACAGCCAAACGGTGCACTTCTATCACAAACAAAGCCACGACTGCACTACCGAAAAGGTCTTGCTCACTGCGACAGACACCACCAAACTCATCAAGCAAATAAGAACACTATTCGATGAAACCGGCTGGGCCAAGTACCTAAAAGAAGAAAACATAGCAGTACTCCGCAAAGAAATCATCGAAGAATTAGTCAACACCAACAAGACGTTTCAAGAAATAAGAAAACAATATCTATAACACAAAGTCTATTGTCTTGCTTCTTGCTTTTTTTCACTATTTTCTTTTCTAACCAATTTTATGGTCCAAATACCTAACAGAAAAGCAATCACACCCAGCGTTCCCATAAAAAACCAATTGGCTTGATACCCCCAGTGATCAATAATTCCCATACCCACTTTAGCACTCAAGATATGCGCCATGCTATAACTCATCGTAAAAATAGCCATGTATCTGCCTTCGTGACCTTTGGGCGCTCTACTCATAGCAAAGGAATTGGAGAATGGAAAAACAAACATTTCGGCAAACGTCATGAACACCATCATCACTACCAAAATACCGACCCATGTGTTTACTAACAGCAAAAATAGACTCACTGCCATCATCATACAGCCAATGGTTACCATTTTGACTTTATCAATCTTATTGCGTTCAACATAGCCCACGATTGGCATTTCAAGAAAGAATATCATCAGACCGTTCATCGTGAGGAGTAAACCTGTTTGGAATTCGGTCAAATTGAATTGTTCTTTATGATACAGCGGAATGGTCGTAAACAATTGAAAGAACAACACACCCGATATCACACAGCTTATCAAGAAAATCCAAAAAGGTTTGTCTTTAAACACCGACGCTCTATCGGCTTCCAAGCTTTGTTTCTCTTCTTTAGAAATAAGGTTGGTTTTGCGTTCTTTGACCAACATCCAAAAGATAAGAATAGCCAGGATGCACGTAGCACCGTCAATCCAAAACAATCCTTTGTATCCAATAGTCATAATAATCAGCCCACCCAAAGCAGGTCCAGCAGAAAAACCAAGATTGATTGCCAATCGCACTAAGGTTAAGGCACGCGTTCTGTTTTCAGGTTTGGCATAAACACTTAAAGAAACAAACATAGCAGGACGAAACATATCGGCAATGACCATCAATAAAAATAAATAGAGGCAAAGTCCTGTGAAAGTAGTAATGTATTGCATGACAAAAAGCGCCAAGCCCGTAGTAAGCAAACTAAAAATCATAATGCGATAGAACCCAATCTTATCGGATAGTTTACCACCCAACCAAGAACCTATCATCGAACCCGAGCCAAAGCAAACCATAATCCAACCTACTTGCGAGTAGGAGAAGTGCAAATCTTCTTTCAAGTATTTTGACAAAAACGGTACCACCATTGTTCCCGCTCGATTGATAAATGTAACAAGTGTCAATATCCAGATTTCTCTAGAAAAACCTTTGAAGTTGCTAAGGTATTTGCGTAAAGCGTTTTTGAACATAGGTTATTGGTTATTTTACAAAGGTAAAAAACTTTGTGGCTTTGCTTCTTTGTGGCAATGCAACTTTTAAACTATTTTTGCTTCATGCATTATTTCAATCTACATACTCACAAATTCACTAATAATTCATCTGTTTTTGAATTGGTCAATCAATACCCTTGGGAATTTGATGCGGCAATACCGCAATATTCTATTGGAATTCATCCATGGTCTGTTGATGAAAACCGTTTGGAAAATGATTTGAATACGATGGAAGAGAAGTTGCAACTAAAGGAGTGTTTGGCTGTGGGAGAGTGCGGTTTAGATAAACGAATTGAAATTCCGATGGAAGTGCAAATAGCCGTATTTGAAAAACAAATTATCTTAGCAGAAAAATACCAAAAGCCATTGGTATTGCATTTGGTAGCCGCCTTTGACGAATTGTTTGCCATCAAAAAAAGAAGGATGATTTCGGTTCCAATGATCATTCATGGCTTTTCTAAAAACGAACAATTGGCCAAGCAATTAATTGACAATGGATTTTATCTTTCCTTTGGGAAATACTTATTGCGCAATCCCGAATTGGAAGCGGTATTTCAATCCATTCCCAATGATCGATTCTTTTTAGAAACCGATACTATCGAAGAAAACTTGGAAGAAGTCTATACCTTAGCAGCAAAATACAAAAACATAAAAATAGAAGATTTAATTGAAATGGTAGATTCAAATTTCAAGACGGTTTTCCAATCTAATATCTAATATTTAAAATCTAATATTAAAATGGCAAAGTGGCAAGAAAGAGCAGAATTATTGTTCAAACCTGAAGGATTGCAAAATTTAAAAAACGCTACTGTTTTAGTGGTAGGATTAGGTGGCGTAGGTTCGTTTGCAGCCGAATTTTTAGCGCGTGCCGGTGTAGGCAACTTAACGATAGTTGATGGTGACGTGGTTGATATTACCAATGTCAACAGACAATTACCAGCGTTGCATTCAACAGAAGGCATGCCTAAAGTGCACGTAGTTGGTGATCGATTGATGGATATTAATCCGGAACTGAATTTGACACGAGTGCAAGAGTTTCTTTCACCTGAGCGCGCTTTTGAAATTGTTGAAGAAAAATACGATTATGTTTTAGATTGTATTGATAGTGTAACGCCTAAGTTGAATTTGATTATCGGAGCCAAACGCAAACGAGTAAAAATCATTTCTTCGATGGGAGCAGGAGGAAAGATGGAAGCCGCAAAAGTGAAGGTTGCCGATATTACCAACACAGTAAATTGCATGTTTGCGAAGACCATCAGAAGACGATTAAAAGAACATAAAATTGACAAACTAAAGGTAGTTTTTTCTTCAGAGATACAAGACGAAAGCAGTTTGAAAATGACCGACGGCAGTAATTATAAGAAATCCTTTTACGGTACTAATAGTTACATGCCAGGACTTTTCGGATTATACATGGCTGAAACGGTGATACGATATTTACTTAAGAAAAGTAATTAGTAATTAGTGATTAGTGATTAGTGATTAGCTTCAAATAATAATAAAAAAGACTTCGTGTCTTAGTGCCTTTGTGGCAAAATAATATGATACAAACCGTAATCTTTGATATGGATGGCGTAATTGTGGACACAGAACCGGTGCATCACTTTGCCTACAATCAACATTTTAAACAACTGAATATTGAAATTACTCCCGAAATGTATGCTTCGTTTACAGGTAATTCGACAAAGAATATATTCGAAAAACTAAAAGCACATTTTAATCTGAAAGAGGATGTTACTACTTTGGTGGAGACCAAACGCAACCTCTTCAATGATGCTTTTGACCACAAAGAAGATTTGTATTTGTTGGCGGGAGTGGAAGATTTGATTAAAGATTTATATGCCAATGGCATTCAATTGGTATTGGCTTCTTCATCGGCACATGTTACTATTAATAGAATCTTCAATCGATTCCATTTGCAACCCTATTTTACGCATATCGTTTCAGGCGAAGATTTTCCAAAGTCGAAACCACATCCTGCGATCTTTCAACAGGCGGCATTTCTATCAGGAACTCCAACTGAGAATTGCATAATTATTGAAGACAGTACTAATGGAATTCTAGCTGCCAAAGCCGCTGGAATTTATTGCGTGGGTTACGACAGCTTGCATTCTAAAATGCAAGATTATTCCAAAGCGGATCTAGTAATCAGTCACTTTAACGAATTGAGTTTTGAGAAGATTAGAACTATAAATGATTAGTATATGAAAAAGGTACTCTTACTATTGTTATGTTTGGTTTCAGTAACGGTTAGCGCACAAGAAAAACCATTTTGGAATGAAATCAGTGCCTTTGTAAAACAAGACAGCATCAACAGACCCAAAGAGGGCGTGATTCTTTTTGTGGGTAGTTCTTCTTTTCGAATATGGACCGATGTAAAGAAAGATCTTAATAATGAGAATATTCTCAATAGGGCGTTTGGTGGCGCAACACTCTTAGATATGATTCGTTATAAAAATCAAAATCTACTGAATTACCACCCTAGTAAAATTGTACTTTATTGTGGTGAGAATGATGTTGCTAGTTCTGAAAAAGTAGATGGTAAAGAAGTGTTTCAACGATTCAAGACCTTATTTGAAATCATCAGAAAGCAATATCCTGAAGTGCCATTTGTTTTTGTTTCCATCAAACCCTGCATTTTACGCTGGAGCATGAGAGATCGAATGATGGATGCCAATCAAAGAATCAGCAGTTTTTTGAGTCACGAAAAGAAAACTACTTTTATCAACATTTGGGATGCCATGTTAGAAAATGGTGAACCTAAGAAAGACATTTTCAGAGAAGACAACCTGCACATGAATGCAAAAGGTTATGCCATTTGGATTGAGAAGATGAAGGGTGTTATAAATAACTAACCCACAGCTTCTTTATAGACTCGTAAGCATTTTTCTCTAGCTTCTTTGTGGTCTACAATTGGTTTTGGATAATCAAAGGTTTCTAATTCAGGAATCCATTTTTTGATGTATTTTAAATCCTTATCGAACTTTTTAATTTGCTCCGTTGGATTGAAGATTCTAAAGTAGGGTGCTGCGTCAACTCCGCTGCCAGCAGCCCATTGCCAATTACCCACATTACTAGCTTGTTCGTAATCTAAAAGCTTGGTTGCGAAATAAGTTTCACCCCAACGCCAATCGATTAGTAAATGTTTACATAGAAAGCTAGCTACTATCATGCGAACCCGATTGTGCATGTGCCCCGTAGCGTTTAGTTCTCGCATTCCTGCATCGACAAAAGGATACCCTGTTTTTCCATCGCACCATTTTTGAAAGAGTGCTTCATTATTATCCCATTGAATGGTGTCGTATTTAGGACGAAAACACGATTGTGTAGTATGTGGAAAATGCCAAAGAATTTGCATAAAAAATTCACGCCAGATTAATTCTTTAAGAAAGGTTTCATTGTTGCTTTCAATAGCCTTAACCACCATCTTTCTAATAGAGACCGCACCAAATCTTAGATAGATTCCTAAATAGGATGTTTTATTTAAGGCCGGAAAATTTCGAGTGGCTTCGTAATTATCTATAAGATTATAAGAGATATCATAAGGAGTTACTGCTATTGTTGAGGTTTCAAAACCGATATCATTTAAACTCAAAAAAGGATAGGGGTGCAGCGTAATATTATTTAAATAATCTTCTGAATTATAATTGATTAATGTTGTTTTCTTAAAGTTTTCTTTCCACTTGTTTGAATATGGCGTATAGACCACATAAGGAGTACCATCCTCTTTAACTACTTCACTTTTTTCAAAAATAACTTGGTCTTTACTGGTTTTGAATTCGATGTTATTCTCTTTAAAAAGATGGAACAATTCTAAATCACGTTTGCGAGCATAAGGTTCATAATCGTGATTGGTATAAACCGCTTTGATTTGGTTTTCAGCAATTAGTTTTTCATAGATATCCAAAGGCTTTCCATGAAAAACCGCCAATGATTTACCCATACTTTCTAATTGGTTTTGAATCTTTTCCAATTGTTGATGAATGAAGGTGACACGTGCATCATCTTTAGAAAGTTGTGAAAGTATTGACTCATCAAAAATAAAGATAGGAAGTACTGCTTCACCGCTATTAAAAGCATGAAAAAGGCCAGCATTATCGTCTAATCGTAAATCTCTTCGAAACCAGAATATGTTCATTTAATTTTGTTTATCCATTTACCAATAAAGTTGACATCCCTCCATCTACATGGAAGATTTGTCCAGAAATCCAACTGCTTTTCTCACTCAATAAGAAACTGGCCATTTGTGCCATATCTTCCGAAGTTCCCACTCTCTTTAGGGGGTGTCTTTCTGCTGATTTTTCTCTTTTCATCTCATTGTTTAAGAATTTATCCGCTAAAGGCGTATCCGTTAATGACGGAGCAATAACGTTGACTCTTATTTTTGGAGCATATTCCGCTGCTAATGCTTTAGCAAATCCTTCAATAGCACCTTTAGAAGCAGCAACACTCGTATGAAAAGGCATTCCCATACTGGCTGCCACTGAGCTAAACAATACAATACTAGATTGACTAGACGCTGTTAAATTGGGTAAAACGGTCTGAATTACTTTTACCAAACTTATGAAATTTATTTGCAAATCAGATTCAAAACTTTCAGGTTTTAAACCCTTAAAAGGTCGTAAGTTGATACTCCCTAGACAATACACCAAACCATCAATTACTTCTGGTAGTTTCGTAATATCTAATGTATCTGTTGTGGCATCAAATGGAATATGCGTTACGTGCAAGTCGGCAATGTCTTCGTTGGTTCTTGAAGCAATGAATACTTTGTTTTCAAATTGTAATTCTTTTGCAATGGCTAGTCCAATGCCATAGGAACCGCCTATTAATAGTATGTTTTTCATGATTTTATCCTTTAAATTCTCCAAAAAGTTCGATTAGTTTTTGTCTTCTAAAATCAAAGATTTCTTTCAGTTTGGGTTTGACTACAAACGGATGTACCATTTGACCTAGTATGCCCATGGGAACTTTATAATCAACAATGTCTTCCATTTCTACGCCACCCGGAATTTCTTTTAAAAAATGTTTGTGGTGCCATAGCGAGTAGGGACCAAAACGTTGTTCATCTACAAAATATTTTTTGTCTTGTACATGCGTGATTTCCGTTACCCATTTCATTGGAATTCCCATAACTGGAGTTACAATGTATTGAATTATTTGTCCTGAAAACATCGGTCTATCATCTCCTGAAAGAGTTTTAAATCCCATATAATCAGGGGTGATTACTTTAAGGTTTTTGGGATTGGAGAGAAATTCCCAAGCTTCCTCTAACGAAATAGGAAGGTTTTGTTTTGCTTGTAGCGTGTAGATTTTCATTCTATTTTTTTTTGTAAAGTTACATATTGTTTAATTATTTTGTGAAATAATTAAACAAAAAATATTTGGATTTAAGTTTAAATTAACGTTTGAAGAAAATACAATTTGTAATTTTGAAATTCTAAACTTTTTATTATGAAAAAAATATTTACATTATTGGCAATTGTTATTGTTACTTTTTATGTCAATGCTCAAGTTAAAACACCGCAACCAAGTCCGAAAGCAGTTGTATCGCAGGTTGTTGGACTAACTGATGTCACGATTGATTATTCTCGTCCAAGTGCAAAAGGAAGAGTAGTTTTTGGAGATTTAGTACCCTTTGGAAAAATATGGCGTACTGGTGCGAATGCAAACACTACTGTTTCTTTTAGTGATGATATCATCATAGGAGGAAAAACATTAGCCAAAGGAAAATATGCTTTATATACGTTACCAAAAGCTGATAATTGGGAAGTTATTTTTTACAAAACAACAGACAATTGGGGAACTCCTGAAGAATGGAATGAAAGCAATGTAGCTTTACGAGCCAATGCGAAGCCAGAACCAACCAACCGAAAAGCTGAAACTTTTACAATTGCTATTTCAAATTTGACAAATGATTCTGCTTTTATTGAGTTATCTTGGGAAAACACTGTGGTGGCTTTACCGTTTGAAGTTCCTACAAAAAAAACAGCAACAGCGAGTATTACTAAAGCTTTGGCTGGACCTTCAGCAGGAGATTATTATTCTTCAGCACAATACTTTTTACAATCGAATGGCGATTTGAATAAAGCTTTGGAATATATCAATAAAGCGATTTCATTGACTAAAACGGGTGAAGATGTTCCATTTTATTACTTACGTCAAAAATCTTTGATTCAAGCAAAATTAAATGATAAGAAAGGTGCAATTGAAACTGCCAAATTATCATTAGCTGCTGCAGAAAAAGCTAAAAATAGCGATTATGTAAAAATGAATAACGATAGTATTTTAGAGTGGAGTAAGAAATAGTATTTAAATTAGAACTAAAAACTACAAATTCAATAGGTTAAATCTTGAATTTGTAGTTTTTTTATGCTCTAATTTTAGCTTGCTGATTGATTATAAATTGAGAAACTAGTGATAATAGAATTGTAAGCATGGCTCCAATAAAATTTAGCCATAAAAAACTTACTATATCCAAAGAATAAATATAAATTATTAAGGACTGGCTTAACAAAGCACACCAAAAAATGGAAGTCGCTTTGATGTATTTGATATAAAAACCAACAAGAAATATTCCTAATACGGTTCCATAAAAGATAGAGCCTACAATATTCACCAATTGAATTAAATTTTCAAACAACGTTCCTAGGCAAGCAAAAAGAATTGCTATTATGCCCCATAGCAATGTAAAATACTTGGTTGCATTAACATAATGTTTCGGTTCCATTTCAGTTTTTTTATTTCTCTTGTAAATATCCATGGCCGTTGTTGAAGCCAACGCGTTGATACCAGAAGCTGATGATGACATGGCAGCAGATAGAATGACTGCCAATAGTAATCCTATCAACCCTTTAGGAAGGTATTTCAAAATGAAATAAAGAAATACATAATCTTTATCGTTTGTTTCCGCTTTGGAATCGGCTTTTGAAATCAATTCTTTGGCTTGATCTCGAAGATCTCGTTCTTTGTCAGATAGAGCAACTAGTTTATTTCGTAAAATTGGATTATCATAATTCTGATTCAAATGATCAATATAAAGTAAGTTATATTCCTTTTTTTCCTCGGTCAACCCTTTTAATTTATCTTCTAAAAGTTGATATTGACTAGCATAAACGGATTTCTTTATTATAGCTTTATTTACGGGATTGAAATTGAGCGGCACTTCATTGAATTGAAAGAAAACAAAAACCATGACCCCTATTAATAGTATAAAAAACTGCATAGGAATTTTTAAGAAGCCGTTCATAATGAGTCCCATTTGACTGTCTTTGTCTGATTTACCCGAAAGATAACGTCCTACTTGCGATTGATCTGTACCAAAATAGGCTAAAAACAAGAAAAATCCCCCCGCTATTCCGCTCCAAAAAGTATATCGAGTTCCGGGATTAAAAGAAAAATCTAAGATATTCATTTTTTTATTAGCACCAGCAATATGCAGTGCGTTGGAAAAGGTCATTTCATTTGGAAGCAGATGTAAAATCAAGAAAAAAGTAATAAACATTCCTGTCATAATAACAAGCATTTGATGTTTCTGCGTCACATTTACAGCTTTTGTTCCACCAGAAACGGTATAAATAATTACTAGAATTCCAATGATAATGTTTAGCATTGTAAGATTCCAACCTAGTAATGTAGATAGAATGATTGATGGGGCATAAATGGTTAAACCCGTTCCTAACCCCCGTTGGATCATGAATAAAATCGAAGCCAAAGTTCTTGTTTTTAAATCAAATCGATTTTCTAAATATTCATAAGCTGTAAAAACTTTTAGTTTGTGATAAATAGGGATAAAAGTCATACAGATGACTATCATGGCAATGGGTAAACCAAAATAAAATTGTACAAATCCCATTCCATCTTGATAGGCTTGTCCTGGAGTTGAAAGAAAAGTGATGGCACTTGCTTGTGTTGCCATTACCGACAGACCAATCGTCCACCAATTGGTTTGTTTGTTATCTAAAATATAATCTTCAACATTTTTACTTCCTTTGGTTTTATATACTCCATATATCACTATTGATAATAGAGTGACCGATAGTATTATCCAATCCAGTTGTTGCATACTAGGAGAAAATTTGCATTAATATATAAAATACGATAAAATAAATCGCATTGACTACTAATAACCAAGGATAGGCATTTTTGAGTTTGATTGTTTTATTTGGTTCCATACTATTTACCTATTGAAATCATGTTTGCCAATAAACGAAAAGCACCGGCAACACCTTCTGGTAATTCTCTAAAGAAAGATAATCCAGTATAAATATATTTTCCTTTACCATAATTTGCTAACAAAATTGCGCCATTTTTAGGCGTTTCTCCAGTATCGTTTGCAGAAATTATAGGTGTAAAATTGGCATCCCATTCACTTGGGTAGTATAAGCCCTGTTCTTGTTTCCAACCTTCAAAATCTTTGGCTGTGATTTTATTAGGAAAATTTAGAATACGACTTTCTGGAGCTAAAAAACGGACTTCGGCATTTTCTTCGGTCACACGATCTCGTGAAATTTTTATTGGAAAAGGAGCAAAATCTTTGGTAACAAAATCATCTAAGGTGTTGTATTGTAAAATCATTGTCTTTCCCTCCTTCACTAAATCCAATAAGATAATTTGCTTACTGGCAAGTGCATTTACGGTATTATAAGCACGAATTCCCGTCATAATAACATCAAAACTTTGTAATTTTTCTGTCGAAATTTCTTCTGGTTTGATTATCGTAACTTCATATCCCATTTGCTTTAAACTTTTGGGCACTTCATCACCAACACCCATGATGTATGCGATTTTTTCGTTATTAGTTTTTATATTCAATTTTATAGCTTTTGCTTCAGCCGATTTCAACACCATTTGTTTGTAAATATGCGGATAGTTAATGTCAATTTTATCCTGTTCAAAAGTCTGTCCGTCAACATTTATGACACTTTTTAAAAAAACTTCTGAAGCTTCTTTTGAAGGCGTAACTGTAAAAGTAACTACTTGTTCTTCGCCTTTATTTTTTAATGCAAATGGTATTGAATTTGGACTAACTTTCCAATTTTCGGGTGCTTGGAGTTGAATTGTTCCGGCTACGTTCTCTTTGCCCGATTTAATTTTAACGGTAACTAATTTTTCTTTAGTAGTAGGGAAAATATATACCTTTTCTTGGATGGATGAAGTTACAACAGGTACAATATCAAGAGGTTGATATACTTCGCCTTTTACTTCGTCATTGTATTTGTAAACTACATTTCGTTCAAACGGAATCGTAATACCATTCATTTCAATGGTAAAAGTTACTTTTACATTGCGAATAATGTCGGGTTTTCCAATATTTTCTTGTTGGTCGACACGATACATTCCAATGCTCCCTTTTTCTTTTAGGTAATACGGTTGGGTGTATTCCAGATTGTTTATTTTAACTTCATATTCTATTTTTTCCGGTTTGTTATTTTGTAATGTTTTGTCATTGTATGTAGTGCCTTTTTCAGAATTTGTAGCAGTAATCCCTACCAAATTCATTTTAATTGGGCTCCTATTAATAAGCTCTAAATTCAGTTTTAGCGTAGTATCATTCGTTACTTCTTGCTTGTCAGAAACGGCTTCAAGGTACAATCCAGTGCACGCTTCAATAATTTTTTTTAGTTCTTCAGTTTTGATTTTTTTCCAATGGTTTTCATGTAACCCCTGAATTAATTCATAGGCTTTTACTAATTCAGGAATACTAGCGGATGGATTTTTAAAATCGAAGTTGTGCTCTATTTTTGAAAGAATTTCACCAATTGGTTTTCCGTCTTTAATTCGATTCCAAGTGGTATCTATTCCTTCAAAGATATTCGTTTTATCGGTCAATGCCTCTCCTTTTAAAAATTCTAAATATTCAAATTCTTCACCTCGTGTTCCGGTGCTACCAAAACCTTGTGATTGATGTCTACTTCTGCTTAAGGCAGCAATTTCTTGATTGGATTTTCCTAATTGTGGGTAAAAAACTCCAGTTTGCAATTGACTTAAATTGCTTTTATCGGCTGCATCAAATTTTTCTTTACTTCCATAAAACCACCATGAAGTGTTAAAAAATAATCGTTTGGGTTGCCAAGTTGATGTTAGTTGTAACTGTTCAGGAAATTGGTTTGGGTCGTTTACTTTGTCAAAAGCTTCAACGCTTAACATGGCAGAGGAGGTATGATGTCCATGGGTCGTTCCTGGAGAACGATGATCAAAGCGATTAATAATTACATCGGGTTGAAAATTTCTAATTACCCAAATCATGTCACTTAAGACTTGGTTTTTATCCCAAATTTGTAGCGTTTCTTTAGGGTTCTTTGAAAAACCAAAATCATTTGCTCTGGAGAAAAATTGTTCGCCACCATCAATTTTTCTTGCTTCAATTAATTCTTGTGTGCGAATAACACCTAGCAACTCTCTTAATTCCGAACCAATTAGATTCTGACCACCATCACCACGAGTTAACGATAAATAGCCTGTTCTAGCATTTTTCTCATTAGATAAATACGATATTAGCTTTGTGTTTTCATCGTCTGGATGCGCTGCAATATATAAAACGGAACCTAAAAAATTTAGTTTTTCTATTTTATGGTAAATTTCAACGGCAGTTGGTTTTACTGGTTGTTGCGCTTTTGCATTTAAAAAAGCGAGTAACAAAACAAATTTTAAAATGGTTTTCAATGGTGGACTGTATTAATTTTTCAGCAATAGTTTCAAATGTAGTAATTATAATAGTTTCTAAAAATTTTTTATTTTATTTTTCTAATTTGTTTAACAAAAAAAAAGAGCAAAATGATTTTTCATTTTACTCTTAGTGATGGTAGTATAAGCTAATTGAATTTAATGTCTTCCTCCATGGTCATTATTTTCTCTGTCATCATGTTTTTCTTCTCCTCTGTGATTTCCATTATCATGTTTCTCTTCTCCTTTATGATTTCCATTATCATGTTTCTCTTCTCCTCTGTGATTTCCATTGTCATGGTGGTCGTTCTCTCTCGGTCTTTGCTCACGATTAGCTTGATATTGTTCTCGGTGCTTCTCGTGGAATTTATAAGGAGAAGTACCTCTATAATCCGTTAGATAGACAATGTTTCCGCCTTTTAAATTATAATTTCTGTATTGATAAGGAAGCGATATAGATCGAATCCATTTTCCATTTTTTATATAAATAAATCTTGCTGAAGGAACATCATAATAGCAATCTATATCTGGAAGATAATAATATTGCGATTCAAGTCGCTCTGTTGGCGCCCAAACGGGCGGAGTCCCAAATTGTAAATTAATGGATATTTGAGCCTGAAATTGAGTTGCTGTTAAAAGCAATACCCCCCATAAAAATAATTTCATTTTTTTCATTATAATAATATGATTAAAAGTAAGATAATAATTATGATGGCTCCAACCGATAAATAAATACCATTACCATTTGATCTCATTCTTGATTTAATTGTTCGCACTTCTTTTCGTAATACTTTTTTATCGGCTGCTGTTAAATTGGATTTATCCATAGCTTTGATTTCATCCAATCGTGACAGTAGTACTTTCACTTCTGCGGGCACTTCTTTTGAAGTATTTGAAATTGTCGTTGGATTTTTTTCTGAAGCAATACTTTGATTCGGAAGGAATGTTAATGACGCGATCATTACCATTGTGTAAAGAGTTATTTTTTTCATTTTTTTTAAATTTAGTTAAACAGAATTGTTATGACAAATATGAAAAATAATGAAAGTAACTACGTTACATTATTTTATAGTATTGTTGTAAATTTCACATGTTATGAGCATTTATAAATGCCCAGAACCTGATCTTTGGTTGATGTAGTTTAATTGATGTTCAGCCACATAGTTTCTGAACAAGGTGAGAAGCGTATCGTAATATTTTTGAAGGTTTTTCACATTGACCTCCGGACGACTATCGATTGGAATTGTAATAGGCATTTCATTTAAATACTTTGATAATTCAGGATAATTTTCCTGAATCACCATTGTCACTTTCAATATTTTAGCATTGATTTCTTCTTCCTTTTCCATTGCATTCTTCAATTTAATTGGCTTTCAAATGAAATGTAAAGTTACGCATTAAATCCTAATGTAGATGTTAAATATTTGTATACTTTTTCAGTGGGTAATCCGACAACATTTGTATAGGAACCTTCAATTTTTGAAATTCCAATGAGTCCAATCCATTCTTGAATTCCATAGGCTCCCGCTTTGTCAAAGGGTTTGTAGTTGTCTAAATAATAATGGATTGCTTCATCTGATAACGCAACAAAGGTCACTTTAGTAACTTCAAAAATAGTTTCTGTTTTCTTAGTCGTTTTAAAACATACCGAAGTAATTACTTCATGTGTCGCGTTGGATAGTGATTTTAAAATCTGAAAAGCATCATCATAATCTTTTGGTTTCCCTACTGCTTTATCATGTAGCCAAACTAAAGTATCACTGGTCACTAAAACTTCATTATCAGCAATTTCTCCTTCAAAAGCTTTTGCTTTTAGCTCTGCCAAATAATTAGTAATGGCTTCTGCCTTTAAATGATCAGGGTAGATTTCTTCAACTTCTTTCAATCGCACTTCAAAATCAAAATCAAAGTCTTTAAAAAACTGTTGGCGTCTGGGAGATCCTGAGGCTAAAATGATTTTATAGTTATTTGGCATGATGAATGATGTTTAAAGTGATTACGGCTACGGATACGATTCCAAAGAATATTATCCATTTTAATAGCGTACATATGAATTGATAATCCTTTTTTTCTGCGGCATTCCAAAGTTTAACTAAACACAAAATCAATGGAGCAATGACAAAAACAAGAATATAAATGATTGCAAAATATAAATTGTTGGCAAATAAATAATTATTTAGATAGTAGCATAAGTACAAAGTTGGAAGAAGTAACAACCCAAAAGCAATTCGATTGGTTTTTACTACTCCAATAGTTATAGGTAGGGTTTTCATTTCTTGCATGCTGTCGCCTTCCATGTCTTGGATGTCCTTGACGATTTCACGAACTAGGTTAATGATAAAAGCAAATTTGGCATAGTCCAGCAAAATAGCAAATGCCACTGACATTTGTTGTTGGTTGCTTTCAAATGTATTAGGAAATATATCAAATATTCCAATAATGATGACACTAAAAGCTAGTAATCCCGCAATCACTATATTTCCAAGAAGCGCCATTTGCTTCAGTGTGCTGGCATAGAAATACAATAGCGTAGCAATCAACACAAATATAATAGCAAAATTAGGATGTGATACCGAATTTGCCAATAGGAATCCGCAAGCTACACCGGTAATGGTTAGAGAGGCATAAATAGTATACGCTTTTGATTCTGTAATATAGTTACCAATAATCACTTTTTCGGGCTTGTTGATGGCATCGGTTTCTTGATCAAAGATATCATTAATTACATAGCCACCCGCTGCAATCAAAACTGTGGCAACTACCAATAAAGTGTATTGCCAATAAAACAGCGATAAAGGAATTTTGATCAGTTCTAAATATCCAAATCTAAAAATGAGCTGCATTATTGCAAGCAGTACTAAGTTTTTGTATCGTATTAATTGTAAAAATTTCATGGTTTTTAGTGTTCAGTTTTCAGTTTTCAGTTTTCAGTTTTCAGTTTTCAGTTTTCAGTTTTCAGTTTTAAGTGAAAGTAGGGTTTTCAATTTACGTTTTTTATTCTTTTACTCCAAACTTTTTAGGGTTTAGCATCCTATAATTTATTAGTTTTCCAACTTCTTTTGAATCATTTAATAATTCATGATAGGACTCATTAGTTATATATTTAAAAGCTAATGAATATTCCAACCAAACTTGTGTTTCAGAATTCTCAGCATCGGAATCGGTTAGTTTACTGTGAAAATGTTTTGGATAATCACGTTTTCTATACGCTTCAGCAATATTTGCAGAAACACTTCTTGAAGAACGTCTTATTTGATCAGTTAATGAGTAGGTTTCTTCTTTTGGAAAAGTTTTTGAACTACTAAAAATTTTCATTGCCAAAGCAAATGATTTTTGATAAGCTATTACATCTTGAAATGTCATTTTTATCGCTAATTAACTGAACTTTTTTTTCTTACAATCTAAATCTCTGCCAACTGATTACTGAACACTGCTCACTTACAATTAATCATGCTTCCCATCATAATACAAATGCCATTTTCCTTGTACTTTCATGACTTGTTCAATTACTTCACGAACTGCACCTTTTCCACCATTTTTATGCGAAATGTATTTTGAAATCGCTTTGATTTCAGGACTTGCATCTTGTGGGCATGTAGGCAAACCAACCAATTGCATTACATGGTAATCGGGAATGTCATCTCCCATATACAAAACGTTTTCTGATTTAATATTATACAATTCGATATACTCATTATAGGTTTCCACTTTGTTTGGACTGGCTAAGTGAATATCATGAATTCCTAGATTTCGCAATCGAATTCGAACCCCTTCATTGTTTCCCCCCGAAATGATGCATACATTGTAACCACTTTCTAAAGCTGCTTTCATCGCAAAACCATCTCTAATGTTCATCACGCGAAGCATTTCGCCTGTAGGTGTAATATGAACCGAACTATCGGTTAACACACCATCAACGTCAAATATAAAAGTGGTGATATGTTTTAAAATTTCTTTATAACTTTTTGTCATTGTCGATTATTGATTTGGTTAGAATTTTATAAATGGCAGCTTGGTTTTCATCAGTTAAAATGGCCAGATGTTTGTTGATGGTAGTGGTGTCTTTTCTTTTGGCAGGACCTGTTTGCGCCGCTTCAGGAGTAAGAACTTGCACTTTTTGGGCAGTTTCTAAAATAAGGGGCTTTAAAATTTCAAAGGGTACATGGTGTTCTTCACAAATAACACTTCCCAATTGGTACAAATGATTTACAAAATTACTCACAAAAACAGCGGCTACATGCAATGATTTTCGTTGTTCGGAATTGACTTCAAATACTTTGTCGGAAATACTTTTGGCTACTGCACTCAAAAGTTTTAAATCTGCTTCATTTTGCGCTTCAATACAAAGAGGCACTTCTTTAAAATTGACTTCTTTTTTCTTGGATAAGGTTTGCAAAGGATAGAAAACTGCTTTTCTATTGGCATCGCTCAAATCTTCCAAAGCAACACTACCTGAAGTATGGGCTACTAATTTGTCTTTGAATGGTAAAGATTCAGAAACACTCAGAATCGCATCATCAGAAACGCAAATAATATATAAATCCGCTTCTTTCAATTCGCTAAAATCGGAGGTGATTGTAGTGGCATTGAGTAGGTGGGTGAGGTTGCTTTTGTTTCTTGCAACGACTTGAATCAAATCAATGCCTGACTTTTTTTGGAAAGCCAAAATCAAGTGTTGTGCTACATTTCCGGCACCAATAATTACTACTTTAATCATTCGGCTAAAATACTAAAAATAGAAATATTCTAAGCAAATTTATAAATGAAAGAACGATAAACACTTTTTAATACATCCTTAGATTGCCCTTAGTAAAGTCGCTTACGATTTTTTCAATTGGTGGTAAAATTGTCTTTTCATCCCAAGTTTCCGTATTTCTTTATTCCGCAGCATTAGTATGTAATGAAAAAAGCCAAAATCTGAAACAAAAATTCTAATTTTCACATCTTTTTAATTAAAAAATAAACGACTTTCATTTCTTAAATATTGCTTAATTTCTTTTTTGTTTTTGAAATGTATGTAGTAAGGAGCGGTAATTAGACGTTAAAATTACAGAATAATTTTAATTTGAAGTGTCATTTAAATTATGAATTTAACACCGATACAATCTATTGTTGAATAATTAATCCTATTTTTAGTACAGTATTGTTTATGTTTTAATAGAGATTCTATTTTTTCATTAAAAAATAAATTATCGCTATTGTTTATAAGTAATATTATTTTATATTTGCTTAACATTAACTTAATATTTATATCTATGAAAAAACTATTACTTTCGATTTCATTACTAGCATTTGCTCTAACGCATGCGCAGCAAAATGTTTACAATTACGGATTTAGTACTAACACTGCTGATATGTTAACTGCTGGTTGGACAGAAGTTAATTTAAGTGGAAGTGCGTCTGCCACCCTTTGGTCAGTAGCAAGCTATTCGATTGTGGCTTCGGTAAGCACAACAACAGCACCCAATCCTTTTATGGATGCTGATTATTCTGCTACAGGGAGTACATGTCCCATTCCACATGATCAAACAGGAGCCAATAACTCATTTGCGTTAGTCAATTATACTAGTACATCATCGACGTCTACTTCAGGAAAAACGATTAGTAATTGGTTGTTTTCTCCAGTTGTCAATGTGCAAAATGGTGATATAGTTACATTTTATACTCGAATTGGCAAGTATTCACCAACAAATACAGCTTCGTATGCTGATAATTTGCAATTTCGTATGAGTACTAATGGTGCTGCAACTGTAGCGCCCACTTCAGGAGCTACTACCGTTGGTGATTATACCAATTTATTAGTAGAAATTAATCCTTCATTGAATTTGACCTCATACCCTGCTTCTTGGACACAGTATAGTTATACGGTTTCCGGACTAACAGGCCCAACCGATTGTAAATTTGCCTTTCGATATTATGTCACTAATGCAGGACCGAATGCTACTAATGGTGATATTATAGGGATAGATACTTTTTCTGTAGATAGACCAACAGCATCTGCAGATAGTTTCTTTAAGAATAACTTGTCAATTTCACCCAATCCAACTAAAGGATTGTTGAATATT
>CAIWKX010000179.1 GCA_903913315.1 uncultured Bacteroidota bacterium
CGCGTCGGATTTGCTGCTCTACTGTATTCATAATCGCCTACTGGCTGACCTGGGCTTGTTTGAGCATAGGTTGACGTTTGAAAAACCGGAGTCATAACTGCACCGGTAACTTTTTCATGGTGTTGACCACCATGTATTACTTTAGTATTAAATTTCATTGTATATAAATTTTGTCAAAGGTACTAAGTTTAAATAAATTTTCTAATTTGCATCATAATACCCGTATGAAGTGCCTCATGATAATTATTAAATACTATAGCATCTGCAGTTGTTCTTATTGTAAACCCAGACATTGATGTGAATTCATTATACTTTTGAAATTTATTTTTTCCAAAATCATTTCTTGTTTTTTCTAAAGTCGAAAATAATACTGCTTTTATTTCATCAACTTCTTTTTGATTCACATTGTGTTCAGGTTTAGTTCCTTTTTTATATTTTTCCACCATTTCATCAGATATCATCATCGTTAAATCGGATAATTTATAAACCAACATCTGTTGTACAACAATAATATGTCCAATATTCCAAATCAGATTATTGCTAAACCCATCTGGGATGGTGTTGAGTTGTTCTAATGTGTATTTCTCTAAAAATGTTAGTAATACATTTCTACTTGTTTTATTAATTTCAAAAGAAGTTTCCATAGTTTTAAATTTTTTATAAAAATACAGATTATATGTCTGAAATGAATTTCCTTTGCAAAAAAGATTATCTAATGATAAATAAAATATACTATTTGGCATCGTGTGACACCTGTAGGAAAATTATAAAATCACTTCCAAATTCGGACAAATTGGAGTTTCACGATATCCGTCAAAATCCAATAACTGAAAAAGAATTGAATGAAATGTATCATCTTTCAGGAAGTTATGAAGCACTTTTTAGTCGAAAAGCACAATTGTATAAATCAATGGATTTAAAAAACAAATCATTGAATGAAGATGATTATAAAAAGTATATTTTAGAACATTACACTTTTTTAAGTCGTCCTGTTTTTATTATTGATGGCAAAATTTATATTGGAAATAGCCAAAAAAACATCATTGAAGTTATTAAAGCTTTAAGCTAATGTCAAAAAGAAATTGGGCACTAGTAGCCGCTACATTAGTTTCTATAATTTATGGAGTAACATTTACCGTCGCTAAAGATGTTATGCCAAAATACGTGGAACCTTTTGGTTTTATAACTATGCGTGTGGGCGGTTCAGTTATATTATTTTGGTTAATTTCTTTTTGGGGTCCAAAAGAAAAAATTGCATTAGAAGATTTCCCTCGAATTGTAGCTGCAGCATTATTTGGCGTAGCTCTAAACATGCTAACTTTTTTTAAAGGATTAAGTTATACTTCTCCTATTATGGGGGCGGTTTTAATGGTTACAACACCCATGATTGTCTTGGTCCTTTCTGCTTTTATTATGAAGGAGCGAATGAAAAAAAGAAAAGTTTTAGGATTGCTTTTAGGATTAGCTGGAACCATTACCTTAATTCTATATGGAAAATCCATGGTAAATGCACCTAATGCCGCTTTAGGAAATTTATTGGTTTTCATCAATGCTATATCCTATGGATTCTATTTGATTTTAGTAAAAAAATTAATGGATAAATACAATGCTTTTACTTTCGTAAAATGGATTTACACTTTCGGATTAATAATGGTTTTGCCTTTTGGTTGGAATGAATTTCATGCGATTGAATGGGCTACAATTCCAACGGATATCTACTGGAAAATTGGATTTGTGGTTGTATTTTCGACCTTTTTAACTTATTTATTAAATTTGGTTTCCATGCGTGAATTAAAACCAACAACAGTTGCTGTTTTTATCTATTTACAACCTCTTTTTGCCACCATTTTTGCGGTAGGTTTAGGAAAAGATGAATTGAGTTTGGTAAAGTTACTTTCCGCTGTTTTAATTTTTAGCGGTGTATATTTAGTAACACAAAAAAAGAGTGCACAGTCACAGTAAGCAGTTGTGGTAAAAACTGAAAACTGAAAACTGCGACTGCGACTAAAAACTTTTAATTATATTTGAAGTCAATAAAACAAAAGAATGATACAATCAATGACCGGTTTTGGGAAAGCCTCTTTGCAATTACCAACCAAAAAAATAACAGTAGAATTAAAATCACTAAACAGTAAAGGTTTAGATTTGAATACACGAATGCCATCGGTTTACCGCGAAATGGAATTGGGTTTACGCAACCAAATTTCGCAGCGTTTGGAACGTGGGAAAATTGATTTCTCACTATATATTGAAGTTACTGGAGAAGAAACATCCTCAAAAATTAATGTGCCCATTATTAAAGGATACATCAATCAGATGAAAGCTGTAATTCCAAACGCTGATGAAACGGAATTGATGAAAATGGCTGTAAGAATGCCTGATGCACTAAAAACGGAGCGCGACGAAATTGACGAAAACGAATGGAAGGAAATTCAGAAAGTTATCAATGAAGCCTTAGAAAACATTGCCAATTTCAGAAAAGACGAAGGTGTTTCCCTTGAAAAAGAGTTCTTGCATCGCATTGCAAATATCATGACCTTAATGAACAATGCTGTAGCTTATGATGCTGAACGTGTTGAAACGGTAAAAACCCGATTAAAAACAGCATTGGATGAACTGCAAGTGAATGTTGATCAGAATCGTTTTGAACAAGAATTGATTTTTTATTTAGAAAAATACGACATTACGGAAGAAAAAGTTCGTTTAGAAAACCATCTAAATTATTTCATTGAAACCCTAGCCGGAACGGAAGCCAATGGAAGAAAATTGGGTTTCATTACACAAGAGATGGGACGAGAAATCAACACTATGGGGTCTAAATCCAATCATGCAGAAATGCAGAAATTGGTAGTGATGATGAAAGATGAATTGGAGAAAATTAAAGAGCAAGTGCTTAATGTTTTATAAGTAATTAGTAATTAGTAATTAGTGAATAGCACTAGTTACTAATCACTATTCACTAACCACTATAACAATGAACAAAGGAAAATTATTAGTATTCTCAGCTCCATCGGGTTCGGGCAAAACCACTATCGTAAGACATTTATTGCAACAGGACGATTTGAATCTGGAATTTTCTATTTCGGCTGCTACTCGCGAACCACGAGGCGAAGAAATTGAAGGTAAAGATTACTATTTTATGTCGATTGCTGATTTTAAAAAACACATCAAAGCCGAAGATTTTGTGGAATGGGAAGAAGTCTATCGAGATAATTTCTATGGGACATTAAAAAGTGAAGTAGAACGCATTTGGGCAAAAGGTAAAAATGTAATTTTTGATATTGACGTAGCCGGTGGTTTGCGAATAAAATCGAAATTTCCACAAGAAACATTAGCTGTTTTTGTAAAACCCCCTAGCGTTGACGAATTAAAACGAAGATTAAAAGAACGTTCTACAGAAACTGACGATAAAATCAATATGCGAATTGCTAAAGCACACGTAGAATTGGCTACGGCTCCTCAATTTGACAAAATCATTAAAAATTATGATTTGGATGTGGCGAAGCAAGATGCTTATGAATTGGTAAAAAGTTTTATTCAAGAATAATAATTACGCAGAACTACACAAAGAAGGCGCGGAGAAAAACAAAAACTTCGTGAAACGCTGTGAAAACCCTCTGCGAAACTTTGTAAAACAAATGAAAATAGGATTGTATTTCGGAACATTTAACCCTATTCACGTTGGGCACATGATTATTGCCAATCATATGGCAGAACATTCTGATTTGCAGCAAATATGGATGGTGGTAACCCCACACAATCCTCACAAACAAAAGAGCACTTTGCTAGAGGATTATCAGCGATTGCATTTAGTAAATTTAGCTACAGAAGATTATATTAAAATTAAGGCGACTGATATTGAATTCAAATTACCTCAACCTAATTATACGGTAAATACGTTAGCACATCTTAAAGATAAATATCCGCAGCATGAGTTTTCATTAATTATGGGAGAAGACAATTTAAAGTCATTTCATAAATGGAAAAACTATGAATTTATTTTAGAAAATCATGATATTTATATGTATCCCAGAATTTCTAAAGAAACGGAAACTTCAGACTTAATAAATCATCCCAGAATTCACAAAATTGATGCGCCCATAGTAGAAATCTCTTCGACTTTTATTCGCGAAAACATTAAAAACAAAAAAAATATTCGTCCGTTATTGCCCGAAAAAGTTTGGGAATATGTGGACCATAATAATTTTTATAGGAAGTAAACTTAACATTCCTTTACCACTTGTTCGCACAATCATTACGTAAATTTGTGTTCTAAAATATCGTATTATGAACAATTTTGAATTATACAATCCTGTCAATTATGTTTTTGGCAAAGGACAAACAGAAAAACTAGCTACCTTAGTTCCAAAAGGTGCCAAAGTATTAGTAGCTTATGGTGGAGGAAGTATCTTTAAAAATGGGGTTCACGACCAAGTGAAAGCTGCATTAAATGGTTTTGAAATCGTAGCGTTTGGTGGCATTGAACCTAATCCAAGATTTGAAACGTTAATGAAAGCCGTTCATATTATCCGTGAACAAAAAATTGATTTCATTTTAGCCGTTGGCGGTGGAAGCGTTATTGATGGTGTTAAATTTATTTCGGCCGCGGTGAAATTTGAAGGTGATGCAGCTGATATTTTAAGAAAAAGAATTCTGTTTACCGATTTGTCTCAAGTGATTCCATTTGGAACTGTATTAACATTGCCCGCTACGGGTTCTGAGATGAATTCAGGAGCTGTGGTGACCATTGAAGCTACTCACGAAAAATTGACTCTTGGTGGCAGTGCTTTGTTCCCAAAATTCTCAATTGTAGATCCAACAGTGATTACTTCTTTACCAAAAAGACAATTGCAAAACGGTGTTGTTGATGCATTTACTCATGTAATGGAACAATATTTAACCTATCAACACGATGCGTTATTACAAGACCGATTTGCTGAAAGTATATTGAAAACCTTAATTGAAGTCGGACCAAGTGTTGTAGAAAATCCGAGTGATTATAAATTGGCTTCCAACTTTGTTTGGTGTGCAACAATGGCATTAAATGGCTTGATTCAAAAAGGCGTTCCGAGTGATTGGGCAACCCACATGATTGGTCACGAATTAACCGCTTTATACGAAATTGATCATGCTAGAACTTTGGCGATAATTGGTCCAAATTTGTACAAAGTAATGTTTGATACTAAAAAAGAAAAACTAGCACAATACGGCGAAAGAGTTTGGAATATCTCTGAAGATTCTATTGAAGCCACTGCTCACAAAGCCATTGAAAAAACCATTGAGTTCTTTCATATTATGGGAATGAAAACCAAAATTTCTGAAAATGCAGAAAATATAGAAAACACTGCTGATTTTATTGTAAATCGTTTTGAAGAAAGAGGATGGAAAGCTTTAGGGGAAAAACAAAATATTACACCTGAAAAAGTTAGAGAAATTGTAGAGATGAGTTATTAATTTTAGTGACAAGTCATTAATAAAATCAAAAGGCGTTCAAGATATAGTTCCTGAACGCCTTTCTCAAACCCCAAAACAAAAAATTTAACTAACCTAATACTATGATATCAACCTAACAGAAATCATATATATAAATAACGTGCCTAATTCAATGTTATTGTATTGTAAATCATAAATGTAAGTTAAAATTTAATCCCCGTTATTATTCTCAATTACTATCAAGACAGCAACAATCGTTACCCTTTAAAATAATTTCAGTATTTTTGGTTCATCAAACAAACAAATAATGAATCAGAATCCAAAGTTTGCAGTAATCGGTGGCGGAAGTTGGGCTACTGCGATTGCAAAAATGTTGTGTGTTAATCTAAACGAAATTGCTTGGTACATGCGTAATCAATCAGCAATTGACCATATAAAAGCCTACAAACACAATCCAAATTATCTAAGTTCCGTAGAATTTGATACTAATAAGCTCCGATTGACTTCCGATATTAATGAAGCTGTGGCGTATGCTGATTATATCATTTTTGCCATTCCGTCGGCTTTCTTAAGTGGTGAATTAGAAAAATTAACCGTGAGCTTGCAAGACAAAGTGATTTTCTCTGCAATTAAAGGGATTGTTCCCGAAACCTTCTTGATTGTTGGAGAGCATTTTCATACCAATTTTAATATTCCTTACGAGAATATTGGGGTAATAACAGGCCCGTGTCATGCTGAAGAAGTTGCTTTGGAACGTCTTTCCTACTTGACGATTGCTTGTGGTGATTCGGATAAAGCTAAAGTTGTGGCCAAAGTCCTTGCCGGAAATTATATCAAAACTAAAATTTCTGATGATATTATTGGGACGGAATATGCAGCCATGTTGAAAAACATTTATGCTATAGCGGCCGGAATTGCTCACGGATTGGGTTACGGAGATAACTTTCAATCAGTGATTATGAGTAATGCCATCCGCGAAATGAAAAAGTTTATTCGTAAAGTACATAAAATGAAACGTAACATTAATAATTCTGCTTATTTAGGCGATTTATTAGTTACAGGATATTCTGTTTTTTCTAGAAATAGAATGTTCGGAAATATGATTGGAAAAGGATATACTGTAAAATCGGCTATGATGGAAATGAGCATGGTTGCCGAAGGTTATTATGCAGTGAAAAGTGCTTATAAATTAAACCAAGAATACAAGGCTAAAACCCCAATTATTGATGCTGTTTACGAAATTTTGTATGAAGGAAAAGATGCAAAAACTGTATTTAAAAAACTAACCGAAAAACTAGATTAACATGAGCGAAAGATGGAAATATCAGATTAAATCGGGTGGCCTTTGGGGTGTTTTTATGACTTTTTTCAATGTGTTATATGAAATCAAAGAAAAACCTTTTATGGTTCAACTTTCTAATCCAAATTTCTACATCAGAGCCATTGGATTTACTCTTGTAGGAATATTTATTTTAGGATATATTAATTGGAAACAAATCGAAAAACAAAAAAACTCTAAGAAAAACTAATTACCTTACAATTACACCGTCAACAAACAATATAGGTACTTCCTCTACATAATCTGGTGTTATGGTTTGAGCACGAAAGATAAATTTTTTATCGTATAAAGTATTCCCAATAAAATAAGTCACCATAAATTCATTGTTTAACCTGAGCACGCTGGTTTCTACCATTTCAATTTTCACAACTGAAACAGCAGGTATATGAGGAAAAGCATGACGCAATAGCGACGTTTTTTTCATTTCCCCATCTACTGTTCCAAAAGCTTTAGAAACGACCATTACGCCGTCTAAATCAAAGTCAGAATCATTGATAAGGTATACATACCATACTTTTTCCATAAAGTCGTCGCTCCATTCTTGAACGGCTGCAAGGAATACATTTTCTACTTCTGGGATATTGATGTCGGATTTCATTTTTAAAGTAACTAATATTTTTATTTGCCACTAAGTCACAAAGATCTATTTTATAATAGCAACATTTAGTAAATATTATTTGTTTTAATGCTATAAATACATGAATCAAAAACATTTTTTAAAAAAAAACTTTGTGTCTTTGTGTATTTGCGGCGAAAATTATATACTTGATTTGAATTGTTCTAAGAAGCGAACATCATTTTCAAAAAACATTCTGATGTCTCCAATTTGGTGTAATAGCATAGCTATACGTTCAATTCCCATACCGAAGGCAAAACCTGAGAATTCATTAGGGTCGATATCACAATTTTTAAGCACATTAGGATCTACCATACCACAACCGCCAATTTCTAACCATCCTGTTCCTTTAGTGATGCGGTAATCGGTTTCGGTTTTCAATCCCCAATAGATATCGATTTCCGCACTTGGTTCTGTAAACGGAAAGTAACTTGGACGCAAACGAATTTTCGATTTGCCAAACATTTCTTTGGTGAAATAAAGTAAGGTTTGTTTTAAATCGGCAAACGAAACGTCTTTGTCAATATACAAGCCTTCCACTTGATGGAAAATACAATGTGAACGTGACGAAATCGCTTCATTTCTAAAAACTCTTCCAGGAGAAATAGTACGAATAGGTGGTTTATTGTTTTCCATGTAACGCACTTGCACCGACGAGGTGTGGGTTCTCAACAAGACGTCAGGATTGGTTTGCACGAAAAAAGTGTCTTGCATATCGCGAGCCGGATGGTATTCTGGCAAGTTCAATGCGGTGAAATTATGCCAATCATCTTCGATTTCGGGACCTTCGGAAACATTGAATCCAATGGTAGAAAAGATATCGATGATTTGATTTTTAACAATAGAAATTGGATGACGAGAACCTATTTGGATGGGCTCCCCAGGGCGCGATACATCTCCATAAAATCCTTTGATTTCTTCTTTGCTTTCCAGTTCTTCTTGAATGGTTTTTACCCGTTCTTCAGCCACCGCTTTTAGCGTATTGATTACTTGACCAAAGTCTTTTTTCTGTTCGTTTGGAATGTTTTTGAATTCGGTGAAAAGTTCTTTCAACAAGCCTTTGCTTCCCAAATATTTTATACGAAATTGTTCTAAAGCGGCTGCATTTTTTTCGTTGAATGCTTTAGCTTCCTCAATATGTTGTTTAATCTTATCTATCATCGGTCTTTTATTTCATACTGTTCGACCAAATGGTCTCGGGTCTTTGAAGGGGCAAATTTAGGGATTTTTTTGATAGGGGACAAGTCGCGACTTGTCCGTACAATAAAAATTATATTAATCTATAAGTTCTTTTTCAACGAAATAATTCACAATGGCGTCTTTCATTAAAATAGTTTGTTCGCCTGCTTTTAGTGGGGGCAATTCTTCTTTTACTTTGAAATGAGGCCATCCCTCTTTGTCAAAAAAATCGAATTCATAGTACCCGTAAGGCTCTAATAATCGGCAGATGGCAATGTGCATTAAGTTAACCTTTTCGTCTTTGGCAAAAACACGTTTGAATTTGCCGAGTTCTTGCACTCCAATTAGGTATATGATGGCGTCTAGGTCGAGTTGTTCTCCTTCTGCAAATTGATTGGAAAGGATTTCAACGACTTTCTCCCAGCGTTCTTTAAGTTGTATATCTCTTGACATTTTTTAATTTTAGAAAATAGATAATAGATTTTACTTCATCTATAATGATTTGCAAATATACTACTTTAGGTAGCGTTGAGGCTATATCGATGCTTATCTTTTTGGCTCATTTAAAAGAGAATAATTGCTAAAAGTTTGATATTGATTTGGCAGAATTTTTTTATTTTGTTTTATACAACTCCTTGATTTTATTGGCTTGGACCATGAAATATGCAAATGGACCATGAAATATGCAAACGGACGTTGATTTTTTTGAAATGGACCTTGTCAATGATGAAATGGACGTTGATTTTTTTGAAATGGACTCTGAAATATGCAAACGGACGCTGTTTTTTTTGAAAAGTACCTTGTCAATAACCAAATGGACTGTGTTAATGACCATTCCCACTCTGTTAATTTGCAAAGGGACTAGTTGAGTGGTTAATTCCATTTTCTTGATCTAAGGAAAAACTGTTTTAATGGACGTTTGTACTTGTTCTATGGATTATAAGTAAGCTTCAATTTAGGAAAAATGATAGCAACTATTAATTTAATTTAAATTTTATAATAAAAAAAATAACACAAAAACAGCTTAATTATTAATATTTGATTAATATTTTATTATATTAGCACCGCTTAACAACATTTTGATTGTTGGCGGTAAATAAAGTTTAATTAAATTACTTAAGGTATGAGTAAAGGAAAACAATTTTTAAAAGAGGAGTATTTACCTGGTGCTTTGTTTCTCAAAACGAGCTTTAAAAGAGACCGGGAAGAGTTATTTACTAGATTTTCGGAGTATACACCGGAGTATTTGGTTGGGTTTGAAACTCAAATTACGAAAGTAAAAGAGATTCAACAGACATTAGTGTTAACGGAAGAACAGAAAAAGGCTACTGTTAATTTGTATTTGAGGGCTAACCTTGTGAATGGTGAGTTTAATTTTTTGGTTCGTTATTTTAAAAAGTGTGATTTTGACACTAAAATTCTGAGCCAAGTAAAAAGAAATTTAAACACCCATAACATTGAAGGTGCTACTAACAAAATTAATGCTGTTATTCAATTTATTGATGCTAACAATGCTGCTTTGGTAGCAAAGGGTTTGGCAGCGGATTTTACAGACACTTTGGCTGCTGATAGAGATTATTTGGAGCAACAGAATGTATTGCAAAATCAGGTTAAAAATCAAGTATCTCTTTTGTATAACGCGAACAAAGTGGCGTATGATGCTTTGTATGGTTATGTTTCTGAGATTGCTAATGATGGGAAAATCATGTATAAGGGAACGCCGAAGGAAAAGGAGTATACGATTACGAGAATTATTGAGCGTATGCGCTCTGGTAATGTGGGAGGTAGTGACCCGACTCCAGCTACTATTTAAAATGAAAACCGCCAATTGGCGGTTTTTTTATTGGATATTGGTTGCACATAGTTTTTTTAAAACACAAAAGTCACAAAAGGTTATTGTTTTATAACTTTTATTGATTTACTACTTTCTCCATCAGAGAATTTCAACACATAAACTCCTGTAGCTAGCGTACTCATATCTATTTCTTGATCGCTAGTTGTTGAAACGAAACTAGTTTTATTGACTTCTTGACCTAGATAATTATAGATTGAAACTTCTTTAAAGTTGGAATTGGTATTATCAAAGAATACTTTTGAAGTGGTTGGGTTAGGGTATAGGGTTATGCTATTTTCAAACTCGTTTTCTTGTATACTTAAAGCAGCAGTTCTCGATAAATTAACATCCAATAAATAGGTGCCAACATTTCCTTGATAATAAGGTGCAACATGAAAGTAAATAGTTCCACCATTATTAACAGTTATATTTCCGGAAATAACATCATCAAAGACACTTGACCAATTTACACCATCTGTTGAATATGTAAATAATGCATCTAGAGTATAAGTAATTCCATTATTACTGCTATAACTATCTTGTAACCTTGGGGTAATAGTATAGTTATAACCACTTGGTAATACTATTTTATAATAATCATTATCAGTACCAACATGCGCATTTGAACCATTTGTATTTACGTTTGCAGTATTTCCGTTAAATGCTAAAGGCAAACTATAGGATTGGTTAAAACCATCATTTACTTCATAAATATCTGCTTGATAAGGCGCTTGTACAACTGTTACTTTAATAGGATTAATAAAACTTGATGTAGAGCCTGTTAGCATCCAACTTCCACTAGTAGGTAAGTGTTCTAAGGCTATTAAATAGGAACCAGGAGCAGCAGTAATAGCACCTGTTGTGAATGTTAAATAAGGAGATGAATAGGTATATCCAGCTTGTAGACCATTCACTTCATTAAGTGCTCCAATAGTTTGAACAAATGTTCCATCTAATGTATATAAACTAACATTATATTGACCAGTAAAAGTGGTTAAACCATTATTAACAATATTCAAATTGACGGATGCTCCTTGACCTTGGGTTAAAGTTGTTCCTGGAGATACGGTCATTGTTGAATTTAGTGAAATTGGATTGGAATTAACGACTGTTATTTGAGGGAAATTGGTATAACTCCCATTATTTTGAACTATTTTCCAACCACCACCTGTTGGTCTATAGTACAATCCTAAATAATAGGTTCCTGGTAATAATGTGAACATTCCAGTAGTTGAAAAAACAACATTGCTAGAGTAAGCACTTTGACTAGATAGAGTTGCATAATTTGTTTTAGTTTCTACATAATCAATAAAATTTCCATTACTATCAAATGCACCTAATGTATAATCCCCAGAAAAAGAATTTGTGCCATAGTTTGCTATGTTAGTAGAAACAGTAAAAGCCTGTCCATAATTAATTGTGGATGCTGATGGGGTAACATAATCATATAATGACAAGTTATAAGTTTGTTGAGATGTAGGTGGTTGAATCCCTATCACTGCTCCTTGTAAGCTATTAAAACCGCCTGTTCCACCACCTGCTCCTAAACTTCCCGGATTTAAGGCGTTTAATTCAAAATAATTATCCGAAGTACCACTCCATCCCCAATTAAAATGAAATTCCATATTAGAAGAATCATATCCATCACAAACAAAAGAATGACCTCCTCCACTGCCTTGCCCCCTGTATTGTATTGGTCTTCCTGAATCTAATTCATTTTTTAATAAATTTTTCCATTGAATATCATCTGGATAATTTGATCTTAGAACATATTGAGCCGAATTTGAATATCCAAAATAATTAATCAATGATGAGGCAACACTTGGAGTCGGTGCAGAACTTCCAGTAGTACCATATTTCATGTCAAGACTAATACCACAATGAAACATTAATGTAGCTACTGCATTATTTTGAGCAGACGTACTAGAAGAATTTAATTGGGGAGGCATAGAACTCCATTGATATGTCGTGCTACCAAAAGAAGCAAATAAATTTGCATATTGTTGTGGTGATTGATTGTAATGCCAACCAGTTCCCGTAGTTGGATAATTCCAAAATTTCATTATTTGAGCCATTGCTGTAGCAACGCATCCCGTATAGGTATTTGTTGGGCACTGAGCATTATAGTACGGGGCCTGATCCCAATGCGTTTGAATTAAAGGTCCAACAATAGTATTTGGAGATAATGAACTATTACTAGATTTGTTAGTCATTTGCAAACTCCATTGTTTATTGATATCCTCTGTGGCTTTAATATCATGGTCAATCACATAGATGATTTCATTTTTATATCCTTCCAACCATTTTTGAAAAGCAGGTGGCATGTTGTCAGAATGAAATGTTCCTTGGTCAGAGTACCCTAAAATAGGAATTACGGTATCATCGCCTGATACAATTACAAATCCAAAGTTATCCACATTGAATACATAAAACATAGTTCTTTCTTCAAGAGCATCGCCAATTGTTGCAGTAACTTTATAGGCAAGCTGCAAATTTTTAGCATCTTTTAATAAAGAAGAATTGGTCTTGTTTTGTAAAAAATAGAGTCCAACGGTTTTGGCTCTTGTTTCATCTACTGGTTTTCCAAACATGGTAAAAGACGCAATTAGTAGAATTAGTGATAGTAGTTTTGTTTTCATAGTTTATGGATTAAAAATAAATTTGTTTGCTCCTGATACAATTTTAAGTTGAGAATAACTAGCTTTATTTGTACAGTTATTTTGGTCTGCAAATAGAATTCTATATTTATTAATAGGATCAGTACAAAACTTAAATCCATCACCCCACGATAGATTGGTCAAAAGCCCTCTGTGGGTACCATGAACATACGCAATTCCTTGATAATCTCCGAAATCAATTTTTAAATTTCCATAAGGATTAACTTCATACCATCCTCTACTCACAAAGCAATTTTCGTTTTTATCAAAAATTACATAAGAAGCATACACGACGTTTTTAGTGTTATTTTCTAAGAGTAAATAAGAATTTTGATTTGAATTATAATTTGGTGTTGGTATTGGTTGTTGGAAACCAGAAGAGTTTTGAGATAGCGAAACTAATTCAGGTTCTCCATCAATAAAAAAATGTTTTAAATAATTATAGTCTAAAATTTCATTTGAAACATCTTTATAAGAAAACACAGGCATCATAGCATTTCTTGAGTCTCCTATTTTTGGTTGGTCAATAACTCCAGCAGCATTAATTAGAACACTAAATCTATCTGGATTATATGTAATTCCAGGGTTATTAGAAATAAACCTAACGTTATAACCTGATGCGGTAACATATGTATTACCATCAGGCAGTAATTGTTTCTCTAAACTTAATTGTTGGTTTATTACAATATAACTTCCTCCTTTTGTATAAGCAACTCTCATATAATTATTACCATAACTTTCAGTATCATGAAGGACCATCAAGCAATCGTACTTAACATTATTTGTATAGAAAGTAATTTCACATACTGTTATTTTAGCAAAAGACAAAGTTGAAAATAAACACAATAAACAAGTAAACTTTAAAAATCGTAACATAATTTATACTATTAAATTTTCCTACTCTGTTGGCTTTTCGGTAACGCCCTAGCTATTGCTTTTGCTAGCTTCCATTTTATTAATTTAAAAAGAATATAACCTTTAATTTACGCAATTAATTCACTATAATCATTAAATTGCGCACATATGAAAACAAATGTATGATTTATTGCGCACATTTGAGCATTTTATATAAAATAAACTTCTCGTTTAAGTGTAAATATTTGCACTATGCAACATCGAGGAGAAATAATAAAAGGAGCAATTTATAAAAGTGGCGTTCCCATTACTGAACTTGCTAAACGCTTGGGTAAAAGTAGAAGATGGATGTATTTGATGTTTGAAAATAGTAACGTTTCTCTTGATTTAGTGTTAAAGATAGGTAAAATTATACATTATGACTTTACCAATGAAATAAAAGAACTTGGTATTTCAACAAAATTTAAGAATGAAATGAATTCTACTTTTGAAAATGAAGAGTCTAGTTCAGAATATTGGAAAAACAAATACTTGAAATTGTTGGAGGAATATAATGAGCTATTAAAGAAGAAAGAGTAATTTTTGCTATAGCAACTTTCCTGTCTTATAATTCAAAAAAATCTAATCCTGCACTTTTATACTATATAAAGGGAAGTCTTTGAGTTGCACAAAGCGATAGCCTTCTGCTTTTAGTTTTGGAATTATTTTTTCTAACGCTTAAAGGTGTTCAATGTGGGTGGCTCAGGTGGATAATGACTATTTAATCCAGTTTTTATCAGGATTTAAGTACGTCGAAAGTACAGCATAAATGAGAATACTTTTATGCTCTTCATCCATTTTAAAATGAATCATGTATCTGAATGTTTTCATTGGTAAACAATGAACATCGTTATATCTGATTTGAAAATTAGGATTTTTTTGTAAGTGTTTTAAAGTAGTTCTATATTCTGACAAGAATTTTTTACCAAATCCTTTTCGTCTTGAATTTAAGAAATCTCGTGCTTCTTTTAAATCATCCTTAACCTTCGGATCTGCAATAATCGTGTAATTTATCATCGCTTATTCCTCCAAATCATCAATCATTTCGAAAGCATCAACTGGTTTTTTGTTACGTTTAATTCGGTTAAAAACCTCGTCTTTTTGCCATTGAGGGATTTCATTAGATTCTTGCGAATATTTATAGGCTAAAAAATCAATATAATTTTCTACTTCTTCTATCAAGCTGTTTGGCAAATTTTTCAATTTATCATTTACATGTTTTAATGCTGCTGCTGTCATAATGAGTATGAATAAATAATTGTAGTAAAAGTATAAAAAATATCAAATTAAAGCAACTTCGGCTTTTCTTTTACATCTATTTTAGGTATCTAATCCTGCCCTTTACTACTATACATAGGGAAGTCTTTGAGTTCTACAAAGCGGCAGCCTACTGCTCTAAGTTTTGGAACTATTTTTTCTAAGGCTTCAAAGGTATTCCATTGCAGGTGGTTGCTAACGGTTGCTGTAGTATGAATTCAATTTTCGTTTTCATCATCGATAGAACATGTTTGTGTTTGTTTATTATCTTTGTTGCTCACTTTTATAGAAATTATGGCTTTTATAGATATTGTTTTAGGTGTTTTTTTGATTTTTGGATTGATACGAGGCTTGCGAAACGGACTTATCATAGAATTTGCTTCGTTGATTTCTTTATTTATTGGGATTTACTTAGCTGTTAAGTTTTCATCCGTTCTTGGCGATAGCAAAATGGCTAAAGTCACTGCTTTTGTTATCATTTTGATTATGGTAGTAATGGGCATTCATTTACTAGCCAAAGTGCTTTCTAAAGTGGCTTAGGAGGTATCTATAATTTTGTCACTAAGCGTGGCTTGTGTGCTGGAGAGGAATCACAAATATCTTGGACACAAGTAGAAACGGGTTCATCCATAACCTGGAAGTATC
>CAIWKX010000180.1 GCA_903913315.1 uncultured Bacteroidota bacterium
ACCATGTTTTTTATTCCCTATAAAAAGTATGAAAAACCATTTGTTATCGATAAAAGTTGCAAGATATTGTCCTATACCGAAAATAATGGATTGAGAAGTAAGGCCATTTCCGCCACTTTCTTTAAAAAGCCAAATAATTATACCATAAATATCAAATCTAAATGCAATTCACAATATAGTGCTGGTGGTCCTGATGGGTTAATCGATGGGGTGTATGGTGCAGAAAATTGGCGAAAAGGTGATTGGCAAGGTTATCAAGGACAAGATTTTGAATGTGTGATTGATTTGCAAAAATCACAATTGGTTAGCTCATTTTCTGTCAATTGTCTCCAAGATTCTCGTTCGTGGATTTTGATGCCAACCAAAGTAGCCTATTATGTTTCAAAAGATAATAAGAATTTCACTTTAGCAGGAACCGTTGAAAATAAAATTTCTGCAATGGAAAACGAGACTTCTATTCAGGATTTCTATTATAAAACACTGCATCCACTGCAGGCGCGTTATGTAAAAGTAATTGCTTCTAATTATGGAAAACTACCAGAAGAACATCAAGGATTTGGCGGTGACGCCTTTATTTTTATAGATGAGATCGCCATTAACAAAACTGAAAACAAGCCTCAAGTGGCTAAAAAACAATCTAAAGAAGACTATCAAATTTTTACTATGCCCATTTTGCTATTTGCTAAAAACAGTAGTGTTGTTACTAATACAAATGATCTGATCTCAATAATTGAGTTCTTGAAGGAAAGTACTACCATGAAAGTTGAAATTCGTGGCCATGCTGATTCGGATGAATTTGATAAAGAACAACTCGCTAAAAGCAGAAGTAAAGCAATTATTATTTACCTTATTGAAAATGGAATCGACGCTAGCCGACTGAAAGGGAAAGGTTTTTCGGATACGCAATTAATTTATGATTGTACTAAAGTATCATGTGATGAAGAGCAACATCATCAAAACAGAAACTGTGAAATCATCATCACCGATTTGTAAATTGTAGCAATCACCATTATGAAAATAGCGCTACTACAAACGGCTTTATCTTGGGAAAATCCTAGTAAAAACAGGGACTTATTCCAACAGAAAATAAATGCTATTTCGCAATATGTCGATTTGTTTGTTTTGCCCGAAATGTTTACTTCAGGATTTACAATGCGTCCTAAAAATGTAGCCGAAACCATGCAAGGAGAGACTGTTTCGTGGTTAAAGGATTTGGCAAAAAAAAGGAATTGTGCAATCACAGGAAGTTTGGTCATTGAAGAAAATGGAAATTATTTCAATCGCTTGGTCTTTGTTTTTCCAAATGGGGAAGTTCAACACTATGATAAGAGACATTTGTTTACTCTAGCAGGAGAGGATAAAGTTTACACTTCTGGAAATGATAAATTGATTGTCGAATACAAAGGATTTAAAATTTGTCCCTTAATCTGTTATGATTTGCGTTTTCCAGTTTTTTCCAGAAATGTGGAAGCGTATGACGTATTGATTTATGAGGCTAATTGGCCAAAAACTCGGGTAAATGCCTGGGACATACTTTTAAAAGCTAGAGCTGTTGAAAACATGTGTTACGTAGTAGGCGTCAACCGAGTAGGAACGGATGATAATAAGCATGAATATCTGGGACATTCTCAAGTAATAGATTTTCTTGGAAACCACTTATTAGAGCCTCAAACTGAGGATGCTGTTTTTGTGGTAGCGCTAAATAAACACACAATGCTTGAAACTAGAAGCAAACTTGATTTTTTAAATGATAAGGATAACTTTGAAATTCTTTAACGTTAGATTATAAATAATCATTTTTTTTAGTGCCAAATAATAAAATTCTTTACTCCCTTTCAATCTTTTGTAAGCATTTTTAGAGTTTACACAAAATTCTGTCCAGTCTCCTATTTATCTGAATTGATGCTAGAAATTTGTATCATTATGCTAAAAAAGTATGGCATTAAGCTGAAGAAGTATAGCATTATGCTAGAAAAGTTGGGGATTATACTATAAAAGTATAGCATTATGATAGAAAAGTATGGTATAATACAGCAAAAGTTTGTAAACTACCACGGTTAGGACAATGTTATTTCACTTGTATTATTTGCCTAAATCAAATGGTTGATCTACATCCCAATTGGCTCGAACGTCAATTAGTTTTGGAAAGTAAATAACCTCTTCGCTTTGACGTTGTTCCAGAAAACTTCCAGGTGTCCATAGTTTATCTTTATTGTCGTCATAAATCA
>CAIWKX010000181.1 GCA_903913315.1 uncultured Bacteroidota bacterium
AATCCTGTTACGGTAGCTCCTGTAGCGGAACCTCCAAAAGTATAGGTGATTGGCGTAATCGCTGAATTAATACAAAGTGTTTGTGTTGAAGTAGCTGCAGCAGAAGTTAATGCTAGCGTCGCTAATGGATTAACAGTAATAGTTCCCGTTAAAGAAGGAGTACCACAATTTCCCCCCGTCGTAGTAACGGTATAAGTAAAAGGAGAACCAACAAAAGTACTTGGGTTGCCACTAATAGTAACCATTGTTCCTGCAACTGTAGCCGTTACTCCAGTTGGTAATCCTGTTACGGTAGCTCCCGTAGCGGAACCTCCAAAAGTATAGGTGATTGGTGTAATCGCTGAATTAATACAAAGTGTTTGTGTTGAAGTAGCTGCAGCAGAAGTTAATGTTAGCGTAGCTAATGGACTTACTGTAATAGTTCCTGTCAAAGAAGGTGTCCCACATGAACCACCAGTGGTAGTAACCGCATAAGTAAAAGGAGAACCAACAATAGTACTCGGACTTCCGCTAATGGTTACAGTATTTCCTGCAACAGTAGCGGTTACTCCAGTAGGTAAACCAGTTATGGTAGCCCCTGTTGCGGTACCTCCAAAAGTATAAGTAATAGGAGTAATCGCTGAGTTGATACAGACCGTTTGTGCCGAAGTAGCTGCTGCCGAAGTTAATGCTAGCGTCGCTAATGGATTAACAGTAATAGTTCCCGTTAAAGAAGGCGTACCACAATTACCTCCCGTCGTAGTAACGGTATAAGTAAAAGGAGAACCAACAAAAGTACTTGGGTTGCCACTAATAGTAACCGTTGTTCCTGCAACAGTAGCCGTTACTCCAGTAGGTAATCCTAATACGGTAGCTCCCGTAGCGGAACCTCCAAAAGTATAGGTGATTGGCGTAATCGCTGAATTAATACAAAGTGTTTGTGTTGAAGTAGCTGCAGCAGAAGTTAAGGCTAGTGTTGTTAATGGATTAACGGTAATAGTCAATGTTGTTGAAGCACTGCATTGACCTGCATCGGGCGTAAACGTATAAGTTGTAGTGGCTGTATTATTCAGTGCTGGTGACCATGTCCCAGTAATACTATTAATAGAAGTAGTTGGCAAAGCAGCTAGAACATCACCAGAACAAATAGGTCCTACAGCATTAAATGTTGGAGTCACATTCGGATTTATTGTTATTGTTAATGTAGTGGTAGTACCGCATTGACCAACATTTGGCGTAAAAGTATAAGTAGTAGTAGTAGTATTGTTTATGGTAAGTGGAGACCAGGTTCCTGTAATTCCATTTAATGAAGTAGCTGGTAATGGCGCAATCGCGCTTCCAGAACAAAAAGGGCCTACAGCATTGAATGTTGGTGTAGGGTTTCCCGTAACCGCGTTTACGGGAGTTCGTGTACTTTCACACAATCCTACCGTTTGCGAAGCATAGTAAGTAGTCCCTGAAGTTAATACAGTAGTACTTGCCAATGGTGTTCCTCCAGTAGCAGCAGCATACCAGTTGATGTTTGTACCAGTAGCAACTAAATCAGCTATTGTAGCGCCAACACAAAATGTTTGAGGGGAAGCAGCGGTGGGTGGAGCTAAGGCTACAACAGTGATGGGAGCAATATTATCCAAACAACCTGATACAGAATCGGTAACAACAACATTATAAACCCCCGAATCACCAATAGGTACAACATAAGTAGCGGCAGTTCCTTGCGGAGCAGCAATAGCAACTCCATTATGATACCATTGATAGGTTGGGTTTAAAATTATAGAATGTGCCACTAAAGTACAAGCAGTAGTGGAACCTGAAAGAACTGTTCCACTTTGATCTGTTATATATCCCACTAAATCGAAGGAACCGCCTTCAATGAATACTGCCGAATCATACAATCGGTTGATGGCATTACTACCATAGTCAGCAATCACTAATTTTATATGATAGGTGTGACCTGGAATTACTGTTCCAGTGGCTGTAAAAGCTTTGGTACTTCCATTAAAATTAGTTCCATCAACATTGGGTGGATTTTGATTATATCCGTTAAAATAGGTGGCATTGGCTGCAGCACAACCTCCTGCCAAAGCAGATAAATCAGGGTGAACAGTGCTGATTCCAACAGGTATTGCTGTTCCGGGTATCAGTGAAATATTTTGATAGGCTCCTCCTGCTGTAACATCTTTTATTAAAAAAGCAAACGCATCACTAAATTGGCAGGGATAATTTTTATTAAACTCGTATTCTTCAGAAGCTAAAAAATATCTAAAACTAATAGAGTTTTTAACAGGGGTAAAATCGAAGGCAATATAAGCCGCGTCACTTAATTGAGCTGGAGCAACAATACCAAAAGTAGTTGCCAAATCAACATCGCCAGCAGAACCTAAACTATTGCTTAAGGTGGCATTGTTGACTGCGTTTCCTGCATTTACAGCATATCCGGTTGAAATAATCATCCCTTTAGTAAACAAATTCGCAGTACCATTTTGAACATAAGAACCAAAAGGACTAGTAGCTCCCGTAGTAGCTAATCCAGGAGAAGTAGTAACATTCGTAACATTGGAACAAGCATTTGAATTTAATAAAACATCTTTAATCAACTGCGTAGGAGTTTGCGTAGTAGTAACGGTAATACGCTGTGAAAAGAGTTGATTATTTAAAAATAATAAAACTAAAAGCAAATATATTTTTTTCATTGTTTACGAATGAATGAGTTTTTAAATTAGTTTTTATTATATTCAGTTTATGTTTTATTTATGCTCTCTATTGATATAAATCCAACCCGTTTTAGTTTCCGATTGATTATTAAATTCGATGACGTAATAATAAGTTCCATCAGGTAATTCACTTCCTGAATCGGTTTGGCCATGCCACTCATTGGTGTATTGCCCTTTGGAATAAACTTTAACACCATACCTATTATAGATACTTAATTGTTTTACATCCAAATTAATCAAATCAAAAAAGTCGTTTTTAGTATCTCCATTTGGCGAAATCCCTTTTTGAATGTCGCAATAAAGATCAGTTACAGTATAGGAATGAGATCGCATACAACCTGCATTATCAGTTATGGTAACATCTAAAGTAATAGGCATTATAATTGCCGGTGTAGCAGCATGAACATATTCTGTTGCATTAAAACTTGACCCAATTATTCCAGTAGCATTTCCATTTGTTTGCCATTTGATTGTCGCAGAATCAAGACTTAAATCAACGGAAGGTTGAACTTGAAGTACAAAATTAGTGCCTACGCAACTACCTGTAATACTAAAATCAAAATTATTTTGAACGGTTATATTCATAACATAATTGGTGACACACCCACCTGTTGCAGTCGGTGTAAAAGTATATGGTTGTGACGTGGTATTGTCAATAACACTTGGACTCCAACTTCCAGGTATATTTTCTAAGGAAGTACCTGGCAATATTGGTGCTGTACTACCCGAGCAAAAAGCTGGAATTTGGTCAAAAGTAGGAACAATATTTGGGTTTACAGTAATACTTCCATTTAAAGAAGGAGTACCACATAATCCACCGCTTGTAGTTATGGAATAATTGAAAGGTGAACCAATGGCTGATGTAGGAGTCCCGCTGATGGTTATTGTATTGCCTGAATTAGTAACAGTTACACCCAAAGGTAACCCTATAACAGTTGCTGAAGTGGCACTACCTCCATAGGTATAAATAATTGGTATAATAGGAGTTGCAGCACATACATTTTGAGTAGTAGTTGATACCGATGATGATAGCGCTAATGTAGCTAATGGATTTACAGTTATTGTCAAAGTAGTAGCCAAACTACATTGGCCAAGATCAGGTGTAAAAGTATAGGTCGTGGTGGCTGCATTGTTCAACGCAGGTGACCAGGAACCAGTAATTCCATTTATGGACGTAGTTGGCAAATCAACAAGGACATCTCCAGCACAAATTGGTGTTACAGTATTGAAAGTTGGTGTCACATTTGGATTTACCACTATAGTTAATGTGGTTGATGTACCACATTGACCTATGTTTGGAGTAAAGGTATAAGTTGTTGTTGTAGTATTGTTTAAGGCAGGAGACCATGACCCCATAATTCCATTATTAGAAGTAGTAGGCAATGCCGATAATACACCTCCAGAACAAATTGCAGGGACGGCATCAAAACTAGGAGTAGGATTGCCTATAACGACGACGACAGCTGTTCTAACACTTTCACACAAATTCACTGTTTGAGAAACATAATAGGTACCCGATGTTAATACAGTAGTACTAGCCAGCGGGGTGCCTCCTGTTGCAGTAGCATACCAATTCAAGTTGGATCCTGTTGCCACTAGACTAGCAAGTGTTGATCCAACACATAATGTTTGAGGCGAAGTAGCATTAGGTGCACTTAAAGCTAGAACTGTTACTGGTGCTATACTATCAATACAACTGGTAACAGAATCAGTAACAATAACGGAGTAAGATCCAGAATCTCCAATAGGAATAGAATAAGTTGCTGTTGTTCCTTGTGGCGCAGCAATTGCAACGCCATTGTGATACCATTGATACAACGGATTTAGAATTTGAGAATGAGCAACCAAAGCACAAGCAGTTGTAGAACCTGATAAAACTACATTGTTAGTGTCGGTTATAAAACCAGATAAATCAAAAGAACCTGCTTCTAAGAAAACAGCAGAATCAAACAATCTATTGACTGCATTACTACCATAATCCGCTATAACTAATTTGATATGATATGTATGACCTGGTACTACTGTCGAAGAAGCAGTAAATGCTTTGGTACTTCCATTAAAATTAGTGCCATCTACATTAGGTGGATTTTGATTGTATCCATTAAAGTAAGTAGCGTAAGATGCAGGACAACCAGCTGTTAACGAAGTCAAATCTGGGCGTACTGTACTAATTCCAACAGGAATATTTGTACCTGGAATTAAGGCAATATTTTGATACCCACCACCGGTGGTTACATCTTTTATCAAAAAAGCAAACGCATCACTAAAATCACAAGGATAGTTTTTGTTGTACTCGTATTCTTCAGATGCTAAAAAATATCTGAAGCTAATATTATTTTTAATAGGTGTAAAGTCAAATTCTATATAAGCAGCATCACTCAAAATAGCAGGCGCTACAATGGAAAATGCATTCGCTAAATCAACATCGCCAGCTGTACCAAGGTTGTCACTCAAAGTAGCAGCAATTGTTGTGTTTCCTGCACTGGCAGCATGCCCTGTAGAAATAATCATTCCTTGAGTAAATAGATTGTTGGTTCCATTTTGAATATAAGAACCAAATGGACTATTAGCCCCAGTTGTCGCTACACCTGATGAAGTAGTTACATTGGTAACCCCGCCACAGACACCACTATTCAGTAACACATTTTCAATAAGTTGGGTTGGCGTTTGAGTGGTGTTTACTTGTATACGTTGTGCAAATAAAGTAGTATTACACATAAATACTACAAATAAAAAGAGCAGTTTTTTCATTTAATGAAACACTTTTAAGACTGTTAAATAATTCGTAAAAATATCAATAAATAAACCACTATTTCTTAATTTTAAATTAATAAACCCAAAAAACGTTTTCTTCTTTGTTGTTAATAATTAAATAGTTACATTGTTTTTCAAAATAATTTACAATTTATTTACCTTGACTTAACTTAACTATAAGTTGGTTCAAGATACGACTCATAAGAGAAAAAATAGATTCGTTAAATTTGATATTGCTTTTGATTTTAGTGAGCACGATTCTATAAAAATTGTATTGAATATTCAATACCAATTTTTCAAAAAATTTTATTCAATGACAAAAAAAAATATTATCAATTATCCATTATCTATTTTCATCGTTCTATATTCTATTTTCTTTTTTGAAATAAAATAATTTGTATGATTCCGGCAAGAATAGTACTTTTGCGCATGCAACACAACGTACTTATTTTAGATTTCGGCTCGCAATACACACAACTAATTGCTCGTCGCGTTCGCGAATTAAACATATTCTGCGAAATTTTTCCTTACAACAATTTTCCAACCGATTTATCGTCTTACAAAGCGGTCATTCTTGGTGGTAGCCCTTACTCAGTGCGCGCCGAAGATGCGCTCCAAATCGATTTGTCTGCTATACGTGGTAAACTACCCTTGCTAGCAGTGTGTTATGGCGCTCAGTATTTGGCCCATTTCTCAGGAGGTGAAGTAGCTGCTTTCAACTCCAGAGAATACGGAAGAGCAAATCTGTCCTACATTAAAGAGGAAGAAGTTTTTTTTCAAGATATCAATCTCAATTCGCAAGTGTGGATGAGTCATAGTGATACCATCAAGCATTTGCCTACCAACGGTGTCAAACTTGCCAGTACTCATGATGTAGAAAACGCTGCCTACAAAATAGAAGGCGAAACGACCTATGCTATTCAATTCCACCCTGAAGTATATCACTCTACCGATGGAAAACAATTGCTAGAGAACTTCTTAGTGAAAATTGCTGAAGTGCCTCAAAACTTTACGCCAAATGCCTTTGTTGGAGATTGCGTAAAAGATTTACAAGATAAAATACAAAATGATAAAGTAGTTCTCGGACTGTCAGGAGGTGTTGACTCAACGGTAGCAGCCGTTTTACTGCATAAAGCTATCGGAAAGAATTTATATTGCATCTTTGTCAACAACGGATTATTGCGCAAGAACGAATTTGAAAATGTCTTACACCAATACAAAGACATGGGATTAAACGTAAAAGGAGTAGATGCTTCTGATCGTTTTTTATCTGAATTAGCAGGGGTTGACGACCCAGAAACCAAACGTAAAATTATCGGAAGAGTATTCATCGAAGTATTTGATGACGAATCCAAAATCATAGAAGACGTAACTTGGTTAGCACAAGGAACAATATACCCTGATGTAATCGAATCGGTTTCCGTAAAGGGGCCTTCAGCAACCATCAAGTCACATCATAACGTTGGTGGTTTGCCTGATTTTATGAAATTAAAAATTGTAGAACCACTCCGAATGCTATTCAAAGATGAGGTAAGAAGAGTAGGGGCTACCTTAGGAATAGACCCCGAATTATTAGGACGTCATCCATTTCCCGGTCCAGGATTATCGATTAGAATATTAGGAGATATTACTCCAGAAAAAGTACGTATCTTGCAAGAAGTTGACGCCATCTTCATCAATGGATTAAAAACCCACGGATTGTATGACAAAGTATGGCAAGCAGGAGCAATCTTACTTCCCGTAAATAGTGTTGGAGTGATGGGCGATGAGCGTACCTATGAAAAAGTAGTAGCCCTTCGTGCCGTAGAATCTACCGACGGAATGACAGCCGATTGGGTACACTTGCCGTATGAATTCTTAATGAAAATTTCCAACGAAATCATCAATAAAGTAAAAGGTGTAAATAGAGTTGTGTATGACATCAGCTCCAAACCACCTGCAACAATCGAGTGGGAGTAAAGAAGTGTTCATAATTCGTAATTCGTAATTCAAAAGTGTATGTTTAAAAGAGTTTTTTACCTTGTCGTATTCGTTTTTACAACTGCTATTTTTGCACAGAGTTATACCAAGCATACGGTTGCTAAAGGCGAAACGGTTCCAACTATCGCACAGAAATACAAAGTAACTCCCTACGAAATTTACAAACTAAATCCGGATGCTAAAAATGGCATTCAACCAAACGCAGTACTTTTAATTCCCAAAAGTGTGCAAGTTCCGGCAAAACCTAGTGCTGTAGCACCACCCAAAGAAAAGATACACGAAGTAGTGGCAGGTGAAACTAAATACAGCATCGCTAAAAAGTATGGTATCACTGTAGCCGATTTAGAAAAACTAAACCCCGAGATTAAAGAAAGTCTTCCTCTTGGTTTCAAACTCAAATTAACTACAATTGTACACACACCAACACCAGTTGTTCCGGCTAAACCAAAACCAGCAAGCAGTTCAACTAGTACACACGAAGTAATAGCAGGAGAAACTAAATACAGTATTGCTAAAAAGTACGGCATTTCAGTAGACGAATTAGTAAAACAAAACCCCGAAATAAAAGACAATCTGCCATTAGGGTTTCAACTTAAAATTAATAAAGGAGCTAGTATAACTCCAGTTGTTGAAGAAGTTAAGCCACATGCCAAGCCCATTGATTTAGTAGAATATACGGTGAAGTCAGGCCAAACGGTGTACAGTTTGACTCATCTTTTTAACTTGTCAGAAGCTTCTTTAATTGGTTTGAATTCAGCACTTAAAGACGGAGTTAAAGAAGGCATGGTAATAAAAGTGCCCGCTAACAGTTTATTTTCAAAAGAAACTACCAGCAGTCTAAAAGATTTAACTAAATCCATTGCAGCCCAAAAGAAAAAACAATTGGTATTGTTCTTACCTTTTAATGCCACTAAAATTCAAAGTGATTCCCTTACTTCAGTTTCCGAACGTTTGAAAAAAGACAAATTCTTGAACCTGACATTAGACTTTTATGCCGGAGCTTTAATGGCTATTGATTCTGCAAAAGTATTAGGAATGAATGTAGACATTAAGATTTTTGATTCCGAAGAAACTAAAAGTAGTACCAATGCGTTATCGGTAATTTCAAGCCCGAGTTTTGCAAATACGGATGTTGTTATAGGACCATTTTATCAAGTAAATGTCGAAAAAGTGGCAGCCGCATTAGAAAGTAAAAACATCCCTGTGATTTCGCCATTATCCAAAGACGATGGGAAAGCCTATAAGAATTTATACCAATCAATGCCTCAAAACGATGCCATCAAAAAAGCTATGTTCGATTACATGCGCACTAAAAATGGCAATATCATAGCCGTAATCGACCCAAAGAAATTAGCGATTAAGCAATACATTCAAGACTATCAAAAAGGCGTGAAGATTGTAGGTTCAGCAGACAAAGCCGGATTTGTAGCCGATAGCATTAAAAAGTATTTTGTAAAAGACCGAATGAATTACGTAGTATTAGTTTCCGAGAAAACAGGGACTATTTTCACCGTTACCAATACCATGCAAGCTGCCATGAAGGACTATCAATTACAATTGGTGATTTTAGAAGCTAACGAATCGTTAGATTATGAAGAAATAGATTTAAAACGCTTAACCAAATTAAAAATGGCGTATCCTTCCACAACTCGTGATACCGCCTCTGATGAAGCGTCACAATTTGACATCGCTTTTAAAAAGAAAAACAAAATATTTCCAAATCAATACGCTGTTAGAGGATTTGATTTAACATTTGATACACTGTTGCGCTTGTCGCAAAACAAATCATTTGACCAATCCATTACCGATGATGCTTCCGAACAAATTGAAAGTAAGTTTGATTATGCCAAGAAACTCTCGGGCGGTTATGCCAATAACGGAATTTACATTCTATATTACGACGAAGATTTAACGATAAAACAAGCACAATAATGCCAACTTCAAAAATAACGTATTTAGGTGAATTAAGAACTTCATCCATTCATTTGCAGTCAGGAACTGAGATTCTATCGGATGCCCCTGTAGATAATCATGGGAAAGGAGAAGCTTTTTCTCCAACCGATTTATTAGCCAACTCATTAGGAAGTTGTATGATGACCATCATGGCAATAAAAGCGAATGAAATGGGAATTGAATTAAAAGGGTCAACCGTTGAGGTTACCAAAATAATGCAAGCCGAACCCAGAAGAGTAGGGCGATTGGAAGTGGTAATGAATATGGCTATTGCCGAATCTGAAAAGAACCGAATCATCTTGGAACGAGTAGCTATGAATTGCCCCGTTTTTCTGAGTCTCCATCCCGAAATTGAGAAAGTCATTACTATTAATTGGAAATGATAAAGAATAGAATATAGAACATAGAATATAGAATATAGAACATAGAATATAGATGTTCTAAGGGTGTCTCTAGTTTCTAGTCTGTATTCTTTCCTCTTTCCTCTTTTCTCTTTTCTCTTTCCTCCTTTCTCCTTTCTCCTTTCTCTCTTCTCAAAATGGACGACCAACAAAAACTTCTTATTAAACTTGCGCATACTAAAATGCCTTTCGGAAAATACGAAGGGAAGTATCTTATTGATTTGCCCGAATATTATCTCGTTTGGATCCACAACAATCGATTGCCAAACGGACAACTTGGTGAACAACTCAAACTCATATATGAACTCAAATTAAACGGACTAGAAGAGTTGATTCGAAATATTAAAAGGCAATATCCAAAACCATAGAATTGAATTATAGAATTATTCGATCGCTGGAGTTTTGGATGAATTATTTTCTAAAAAACCAATAATTATTTACGCTAATTGTCAATTATCAATTGTCAATTATCAATTAATAATTGTACTTTTGCATCGTTTTTTACAACAACAAACAACAACACAACAGTAAGGATAACGCAAGAGTTGTCCAAAAAAAAAACTCATGAATCAAACGAAATACATTTTTGTTACAGGTGGGGTGACTTCTTCTTTAGGAAAAGGAATTATTGCTGCATCTTTAGCAAAATTATTACAAGCACGAGGTTACCGAACTACAATCCAAAAGTTTGATCCCTACATTAATGTGGATCCAGGAACACTAAATCCTTATGAACACGGAGAATGTTTTGTTACAGATGATGGGGCTGAAACCGATTTAGATTTGGGTCATTACGAAAGATTCTTAAATGTTCCAACATCACAAGCTAATAATGTAACGACAGGAAGAGTATATCTTTCTGTAATTGAAAAAGAACGTCGTGGCGAATTTCTTGGAAAAACAGTTCAAGTGGTGCCTCATATTACCAATGAAATTAAAGAACGCATGCAGTTGCTTGGGAAATCAGGTGACTTTGATATTGTGATTACTGAAATTGGTGGAACGGTCGGTGATATTGAATCCTTGCCTTATATTGAATCCGTACGTCAATTGGTATGGGAACTGGGCGATAATAACGGAATTGTAATTCACTTAACCTTGGTTCCTTATTTGGCTGCTGCAGGAGAGTTAAAAACAAAACCTACACAACACTCCGTTAAAACCTTGATGGAAAGCGGAATTAAAGCTGATATTTTGGTGTGCCGAACAGAACATGAGATTTCAGATGAATTGCGTCAGAAATTAGCTTTATTCTGTAATGTGAAGCGTGAAGCCGTAATTCAGTCCATTGACGCCAAAACAATCTATGAAGTACCTAATTTAATGCTTGAAGAAGGATTGGATGTAGTCGCTTTAAAGAAATTAAATTTACCCGAAAAATCAGCGCCCGATTTATCACAATGGAATGATTTTCTACACCGATTAAACAATCCAAAACATACTGTAAATATTGGTTTGGTTGGGAAATATGTTGAGTTACAAGATTCGTACAAATCAATTTTGGAAGCCTTCATTCATGCAGGAGCTGCCAATGAAACTAAAGTGAACGTAATCAGTATTCATTCGGAACATATTGATGCCAAATCGGCAGAAAAAATGCTACAAGGAATAGACGGTATACTTGTTGCTCCAGGATTTGGCGAACGTGGAATAGAAGGTAAAATAGAAACGGTTCGTTACGCTCGTGAACACAATATTCCTTTTTTCGGAATTTGTTTGGGAATGCAAATGGCGGTTATTGAATATGCAAGAACTGTTTTAGGATTAGCAGATGCCAATTCAACCGAAATGAACCCCAATACAACAAATCCGGTTATTGATTTAATGGAAGATCAGAAAACCATTACCGATAAAGGAGGAACAATGCGTTTAGGTTCTTGGAAATGCGATATTAAAGAAGGCACTTTAGCGCATCAAATTTATGGTAAAATACAAATTTCGGAGCGTCATCGCCACCGATATGAATACAATAATAAATATGCTGCAGCATTAGAAAATACAGGATTAATCAGTTCTGGTATCAATCCAGATACTGGTTTGGTTGAAATTGTGGAAATTAAAAACCATCCCTTTTTTATTGGTGTTCAATACCATCCTGAATATAAAAGTACGGTTGCCAATCCACAGCCAATTTTTGTTAGCTTTGTGGCCGCAATGGTGAAAAATAAAAAATAAAGTTTCAGAATAATCTGAAAATAAGAAACAAAACAGTCTTAATTGCGACTGATGTATAAATTGTAAATAGTAATGGAAGAAAAGAAATTTGATAAGAATTCAATTATTGGAATAACATTGATTGTTTTGATTTTTGTGTGGATGATGATTAACAGTCAGAAAGATGCACAAAAAGAACAAGCATTAAAAGCCAAACAAGAAAAAATTGATAAGGCAAAGAAGGAAGTAGAGGCTAAAACGAAACAAGTAACTACTACCCTAGCGGATACTACTGTTAGTGATACGGTTAAACTTCAAAAACTACAAGGTGCTTTAGGAAGTTTTGCGTATTCAGCTACGTTACCTTCTGCAAAAGAAAGCTATACTACCATTGAAAATGATTTAGTAAAATTAACCATTGCTAATAAAGGAGGATACATTTCAGAAGCTATCTTAAAGAAATACGAAAAGTTCAAAAAAGGATCAGGTCAATTAGTTGAGTTGGTTAAAAATAACAATTCCGAATTGAGTATTGCTTTGCAAACCGCCGACAATCGTGTTTTAAATACCAAAGACTTATTCTTTGAACCTACTTTAACTAAGGTAGGAGACAACCAAGTTTTGTCCATGAAGTTGAAAGCGGGGGCTAATGAATATTTGGAATACAAATATGTATTGAAACCAAACGATTATATGGTGGATTTTGATATTCGTTCCCAAGGCTTGAGCAAAGCGTTAAATACATCAAAACCAGCTGGTTTAGAGTGGGATTTGAAAACGTACCGCAATGAAAAAAGTGTTACTTACGAAAATCAAAATGCGGAAATCTATTACGAATATGAAGATGGAAAAATCAGTTATGTTGGTCAAGGAAAAGATAAAGAAGAAACGCCCGCCAAAACAAGTTTCATAGCTTACAAACAACATTTCTTTTCATCTATATTGATGACAAGCACACCCTTTGCAACTACTAAAATTTATTCTACTTCTTTAGTAAATGATGTAAAAGTAGATACGGTTTTCACAAAACAATTCAAATCAACACTCCCATTAGCCTATAGAAATGGGGAATTGGATTATAAAATGAATTGGTATTATGGACCAACTGATTACAAAACATTAAAGTCGTATGAAGGTAAAAATCTAGATAAAATTATTCCATTGGGTTGGGGGATTTTCGGTTGGATTAACCGATTTATCTTTGTACCCTTATTCGGATTTTTAGGAGGTTTTATGAATTATGGTTTGGCCATTATCATTTTTACTATTTTGATAAAAATTGCCATGTCACCAATTACGTTCAAATCGTTCTTGTCGCAAGCCAAGATGAAAGTATTGCGACCAGAAATCACTGAAATAGGCGAAAAAATTAAAGACCCTGTTAAAAAACAACAGGAAACAATGAAGTTGTACAACAAGGCGGGGGTGAACCCAATGGCAGGTTGTATTCCGGCATTAATTCAAATGCCGTTCTTGATGGCATCGTTTCGATTCTTTCCATCAGCTTTTGAGTTAAGACAACAAGGATTTTTATGGGCAGATGATTTGTCTTCTTTTGACCAAATTGTAAAATTACCTTTCAATATTCCGCTATATGGTGACCATATTAGTTTGTTCCCAATTTTGGCAGCCATCGCTATTTTCTTCTATATGAAAATGACTTCTGGCGACAATCAAATGGCACAACCCCAACAAGAAGGGATGCCTGACATGACCAAGATGATGAAAATGATGATTTACATCTCGCCAATCATGATGTTAATTTTCTTCAATAGTTATGGATCAGGCTTGAGTTTGTACAACTTTATGTCCAACTTAATTACCATCGGAATTATGCTTGTAATCAAGAAATACTTTATCGATAGCGATAAAATTCATGCTCAAATTCAAGAAAATAAAACCAAACCAACCAAAGAAGGTAAATTTCAGAAGAAACTTCGTGAGGTAATGGAACAAGCAGAAGAACAAAAAGCTAAAGGAAAAAAATAGTTATAAAGTCTAACTTTTTAAATGCTGTTTCAGTAAGTTTACACTTTTGAAACAGCATTTTTTATATAAATGAATAATGAAAGTAATGATATGTGGTTATGGTAATATGGGTAAAACCTATGCCAATAGTTTTATGAGTTCCAGATTTATAAAACGGGAAGATATTTTTGCGTTTGTAAGAAATAAGACAAAAGAATCTGAAAATTCTATTCCAGAAGAAAATATTTTAGAGGAGCCTTCAGCAATAATTGGAGATTTTGACATTATTATTCTTTCAGTAAAACCTCAGGATTTTAGTAAATTAGCGGCAATTATATCTCCTTATTTGAAACAAAATCAAATGGTCTTGTCGGTGATGGCAGGAGTAACTATGGCTGCGATAGAGAAAGAATTAGGATGTTCTAAAATTGTTCGTTCTATGCCCAATATTCCCACCCAAATTGGAAAAGGAATGACTGTTTTTTCTGCATCAAGCGCTATAGATAGAAAGGAATTATTTATCATTCAAAACCTAATAAATACAACTGGAAAATCTATTTATGTGGAAAATGAAAAACTGATTGATGCGGCAACAGCCATTTCAGGTAGTGGTCCTGCATACGTATTTTATTTTATGAATGCAATGATAAAAGCTGCCACTGCATTGGGTTTTTCAGACTCAGAAGCCGAGCTTTTAGTAAATCAAACATTTATGGGGTCCGTAGATTTACAAAACTCAAGCGCACTATCAAATGAAAATTGGATAAAAAAAGTAGCTTCCAAAGGAGGAACCACAGAGCAGGCATTACTGGTTTTTAATCAAAATGAAGTTGAAGATACTATTATAAAAGCCGTTAAATCTGCCAATAATAGAGCTTTAGAATTAGGTTCCTAATACTAAAATTAGAATTATTAAGTTATACAATTAAATAATAACAAGATGAATAAATTACTGTTGATTTTATTTTTTTCAAGTTCAATTTTTGCACAAGAAATGAATAAATTGGATGAAAAAGGATT
>CAIWKX010000182.1 GCA_903913315.1 uncultured Bacteroidota bacterium
GTTGTGGGTTGTAGGTTATGGGTTGTAGGTCTAACTTTCTAAAGCCTACTCCAATACCTAAAACCTAATTTATATTGCTTGTTTTACTTCTTTATTTGCTTGTTTTTCGGCGTAAGCCATTGCTGCATCTCGAACCCATTTTCCGTCTTCATGTGCTTTAATTCGGTCTGCAATTCTTTGTTTATTACATGGGCCATAACCTTTAACTACTTGCCAAAATTCATCCCAATCGATATCACCAAAATCATAATGTTTTCTTTCTTCGTTCCATTTTAGTTTAGCATCCGGAATGGTTAAACCCAATATATTAGCTTGTGGAACAGTTTGGTCAACAAAAGCTTGACGTAACTCATCATTAGTTTTACGTTTCAATTTCCATTTTACAGACTGCTCTGTATTTGGAGAGTCGGCATCTCGAGGGCCAAACATCATCAAAGACGGCCACCACCAACGATTGATAGAATCTTGTGCCATTTCTTTTTGTTCAGGAGTACCGTTACAAAGTGTCAAAAGAATTTCATAACCTTGACGTTGGTGAAAACTTTCTTCTTTGCAAATGCGAACCATTGCACGAGCATAAGGCCCATAAGAGGTTCCCATCAAAGCCACTTGATTCATAATAGCTGCACCATCAACCAACCAACCAACTGTACCCATATCAGCCCAAGTAACAGCAGGGTAGTTAAAAATACTAGAATACTTAGCTTCTCCTGAATGCAATTGATCTATTAATTCGTCACGAGAAATTCCAAGAGTTTCTGCGGCGCTATATAAATACAAACCATGCCCACCTTCGTCTTGAATCTTAGCCAATAATGCTACTTTTCTTCGTAATGATGGCGCACGAGTAATCCAATTTCCTTCTGGTAACATTCCAACAATTTCGGAATGGGCGTGTTGAGATATTTGACGAATATGTGTCTTGCGATACTTTTCGGGCATCCATTCTTTTGGTTCAATTTTCTCATCACGAGCGATTCGTGCTTCGAATATTGTTTCTAAATTCTTCACTTCTTGTTCTGACATAATTATTAGTCTTAAAGTTGAAAGTCAAAAGTCGAAAGTTTTGAATACTTTTTCATTTGAACTCTACTAATTTATTTTTTTCTTTTGAACCATTAAATTATTAAGGTTCATTAACATTGTGCTGTTTTATATTCTTTATCTTATTCCTTTTATTGGCTCTTTAGCCCCGATTGGAGTGTAAATCCTTTTCTTTTTTCTTTTAAAAAAGAAAAGATTGCAACGGAAAGCGGGAACATGGATTGCTAAAATGCCCGAACCTTTCGCTCCTAATTCTACAATCCGAAATCAACTACCACTTTTTTAGATGTAGGAACGGCTTGACAACTTAACACATAATTTTTGGCTAATTCGTCTGCTTCTAATGAATAGTTTAATTTCATTTCAACCGAACCATCGACAACTTTACATCGGCAAGTACTACAAACACCACCTTTGCAAGCATAAGGCAAATCAGCACCAGCGGCAATCGCGCCATCCAATAGGGTGTCAAAATCCTGACCCATTATAAAGTGAAATTCTTTTCCACCATCAATAATAGTGACTTCAGTTCCTTCTGCTTTTTTGGCTACTATTTTGTTTATCCTTTGTTTGTCCTCTTCTGAAAGTCCTGTTGTAAACAATTCATAATGAATCTTATCTTTAGACAAACCTGCATTTACTAATTCGTCACGCAACAAAAATATCATCTCTTCTGGGCCACAGATAAAACAATCATCTGTAGAGGGAATATCAATGATTTTATCTGTGAGCACTTGAATCTTTTCTTTCGTAAATCTTCCATTAAACAATTCCGAAGAACGGTGTTCTTTAGTTAAGAAATAAAAAATTTCAAAACGATTGAAATACACATTTTTCAACTGCTCTATTTCCTCTTTAAAGATAATTGATTTAACAGTGCTATTCAAATAAAACAATTTAAAAGTACTGTTTGGTTCAGACGCCAAATGGGTTTTAATGATAGAAAGTACAGGAGTAATTCCACTACCTGCAGCAAATGCAATATAGTTTTTTGCCTTTGTTGGATTGACTTCCGTATGGAACGCTCCATTGGGAGGCATCACATCCAATGTATCTCCAATGGCTAATTGTTCATTTACAAAAGTTGAGAATATTCCTTCGGTTATTTGTTTAACGGCTACTTGCCATTTATTTTCTATCGGACTAGAACATAACGAATACGAACGACGCACTTCGTTGCCTTTAATATTAGTTCTTAAGGTTAAATGTTGTCCTTGTTTGTATTTAAATTCCGACTGCAATGCGGAAGGAATATCAAATGTAATTACAGAACAATCATTTGTTTCTTTATAAATATCAGCGACTTTAATGCTATGAAATTTTGACATATAATTCTATTTAAAGCAAACTAACAATCGTTAGTTAAACATGCAAATTTAATGATTTTTTCTAAACTTCACGAAAACGTTGTAATTATTTAAACGATTCCGTTCAAAAGCACTTTAATCATATTGTCTGTCAATGATTTTGAACTTAATTTATTTGTCTTATTATACCAAATATATAATGTTCTAAGTGTAGAAAGAATTGAGAAGATAATTACATCAAGGTTATAATTTTGAATTTCTCCCTCTTGAATTCCTTTCTTTACAATTTTTCTGAAATTATCTTCATAACCGTTACGCATTTTTATAAAATAAGCTAAATCAGAATCGGTTAAATGCATCCAATCATTATTTAAACAAGCGAGGGCATTTGAATCTCGGAGTGTAATATCAATGTGCAATTCAATGATTCGCTCCATTTTTTTAATTGCTGAATCATTGGAGCTAACAACTTCATTCATTACAGTAGTAAATTCTTCGGCAATTTCAATAATGATTAAAACCAGAATTTCCTGTTTCGATGTAATATGATTATACAAACTTGCGGCCTTTATGTCCATCACTTGTGCAATATCGCGCATAGTTACAGCGCTGTATCCTTTTTCTTTAAAAAGCTTTGCAGATACATTTATAATTTCTTTTTTTCTATCGGTAATCTTCATACGATTTCAAATATAAAGATTATTTTGATTTGAGTAACTTTTGTTACAACTTTGTATACCTCAGAATTCTATTTTTGTTCACGAATTGTATATAAAGACAAATCTAAAAAGAAGTAAAAGAAAAAAAATAAACAATATAAACTATGGGATTATTAAGCATGTTAGGTTTTGGTGGGAAATCAGAAAACATTAAAGAATTTATGGCTAAAGGAGCCATTATAGTTGACGTTAGAACTCCAGGAGAATTCTCAGGTGGTCACATTAAAGGCTCCAAAAACATTCCATTAAATATTCTTTCCACTAAAATAGACGAGATAAAAAAATTAGATAAACCAGTGATAGCTTGCTGTGCTAGCGGAATGAGAAGTGCTCAAGCAACATCCATATTAAAAAGCAATGGGATTGATGTTATGAATGGTGGTGGTTGGAGTAGTTTAGAAAATAAATTATAACTTTAAAACTCGATAAAAGAAAATTCCTGTTGAAGCTTTATTATCTTTTGTTGCAAACTAGCCAAAAACTGCTGATGAATTTCGGAAGCTACGTTAAATGGGCGATGAGCTAATCCTTTTTGAATTGTTCTAACAGTATCCATTGTTCCATAACTTCCTTCAGCAATAGCACATTCACAAAATCGCTCCCAAATATAATCAACAGCAACCTGATTTGGATGCAACATATCTGCTGCATAATAACGATAATCACGCAACTCATCCATCATAATTTCATAGCTTGGAAAGTAATTAACACTTGATAATTTGCTTTCGATTGTTGAATGTATTGCTGTTATCAAATGAGCTTTGCTTCGCTGATTTTCGACAAACCCATCTTTGATGTGTCGAACAGGAGAAACTGTAAAAATCACATTACATTTCGGATTTATTTTACGAATCAAATCAAGCGTATTTTTAATAGATGTCTCAATTACCTCTACCGATAAAATCGCTTTACTAAATTCTTTTTGTGGCACTTTATGACAATTGGCAACCACTTCATTACCTGACTTTAAACTATAAACCCACGACGTTCCATAAGTAATTATAAGATGCGTTAATTTGGTTATATGGTTATTTGTAGATTGCAGTATCGTGTTAAGCATTTCCAAAAACACCTCTTTATTTTCATTGCTTACATCAGAGTGCACTTCGTAGCAATGCCAGCGTTCATTATAGTAGAAAATGTCTTTTTCAGTAAAATACTCTAGGTTGATACTTCTTGAGAGTATTTTTTCTATAGAAACTGGATTAAAGATAATTCCAAACGGATTTATAGTGGTTTGAAATTTATAATACTCGAACTTCCCTCCTATATTCTCTGAAAAACACGAACCCAACAATAGTATTCTTGACGAATAATCTATAGGGTGATGGGATGTAGCGATCGGGATTTTGGTGGTGAAGTTCATAACTAAATTTTGTTTTACAAATGTATCGATTTAACCCTATAAATCAAAAAAGGCTAACTCTTGTGTTTCATTTCAAACTCGTAAATATGTTCATTTACTATATGAAAGTTCGACTACACCCTTAAAAAAATTATAATTGATACAAAGTACTGCAAGAACATCACCTAATGCATCATAATCCACACTTAAAGCATCTAAAACAATCCTTTAAGTATCTAATACGATACTTAAAGATTCAAAAACAATACTTAAAGCTTCTAAAACCACCTTTTTAGTATCTAATTCAACCTTTTAAGTATCGTTTTTCATCCTTTATGCTTCTAATTTCACCCTTTAAGGATTAAAAACGATACTTAAAGGGTGAAATTTGAATTTTTAAAGTGAAACAGACGTTATATCATTTAAAATAAAAACTAAAAACAACTTCTATTATCTAAAACAATTCAATAAATTAGCGCCTTATTTCAAAAATTTTGCAAAAAGAAATTGTAGTTATTATTGGTGGTCCCGGAACAGGAAAAACAACAATTATTGATGGTTTAATTACCAAAGGATATTGTTGTTATCCTGAAATTTCTCGCGAAGTAACCATGGAAGCTAAGAAACAAGGTATTGAACAATTGTTTTTAGAAAATCCATTGCTTTTTAGTGAATTATTATTAGAAGGTAGAAAAAAACAATTTCACAACGCCACTGCCGAACCTCATAAAATAGTTTTTCTTGATCGTGGTATTCCAGATGTTTTAGCCTATATGCACTACATTGGAGATAGTTACCCCTCTTTTTTTGATCAAGCTTGTCGAGAACATATCTATACAAAAATTTTTATTCTTCCACCTTGGGAAGAAATTTATGTTAGTGATGACGAACGTTATGAAAACTTTGAACAAGCTAAATTGATCTACAATCACCTTACAGAAACCTACCAAACTTATGGCTACAACTTAATTGAAGTGCCTAAAGGAACCGTTGAAGAACGAATAGATTTTATTTTAAATCAATTATAATTTATTGTTTTACTACTTTTACAGAATCATCGTAATTTATAGTTCGTAATTCATAATTATTAAAAGATGTCTAAACCATTAGAAATCCTTCAAAAGTACTGGAGCCACGATGCGTTTAGAACTCCGCAAAAAGAGGTCATTGACTCTGTTTTAGCTGGCAAGGACACCTTTGTATTAATGCCAACAGGCGGCGGAAAATCAATAACATTCCAAGTTCCGGCGTTAATGATGGAAGGCATTTGTTTAGTAATTTCACCATTGGTTGCTTTGATGAAAGACCAAGTCAAAAACCTCCAAAACAAAGGAATCAAAGCCATAGCATTGACCGGCGGAATTGCTTCAGATGAAATCATTGATTTATTAGACAACTGCCAATACGGAAATTATAAATTCCTTTATTTATCTCCAGAAAGATTACAAAACGATTGGATTCTTGAACGAATAAAAAACCTTCCTATAAACCTCATCGCTATTGATGAAGCACATTGTGTTTCGCAATGGGGACATGACTTTAGACCCGCCTATTTAAAGATATCAATACTTAAGAAGTACTTTCCCAAAGTAGCTTTTCTAGCCTTGACTGCTTCGGCAACCAAAAGAGTTCAAGAAGATATCATCACACAATTGCAACTTGAGAATCCAGCAATCTATACCAAATCATTTGCAAGAGAAAATCTGGCCTATATGGTTTTTATTGTCGAAGACAAATTGCATTTGATGGAGCAAATCTTAAAAAAGAATCCACAACCTTCTATTATATATGTAACCAATAGAAAAGCGTGTTTTGAAACCGTAAAACAATTGGAAGCAGTAGGATTTTCGGCAACCTTTTATCATGGAGGATTATCCCCCAAAGAAAAAGAAACCCACATGAAATTGTGGATGGATGAAAAAGTGCAAATAATAGTTGCCACCAACGCCTTCGGAATGGGAATTGACAAAGCCAATGTAAAAACAGTAATTCATTTACACATACCTCCCAATCTTGAAAACTATTATCAAGAAGCAGGACGTGCGGGAAGAAATGGAGAAAAAGCATTTGCCATACTCCTCACCAATCCATCTGATGTGATTCAAGTTGAAGCACAGTTTTTAAGCATTTTGTCGGATAAAGCCTTTTTGAAATTAGTTTTCATTAAGTTGTGTAACTATTTTCAAATCGCATATGGAGAAGGAATTGATGAAAAATTTAGCTTTAACATTAATCATTTCTGTACAAAATATAGCTTTTCAGTTTTAAAGGTGTACAATGCTTTACAGTTTTTAGACCGACAAGGAATTATCAGCTTATCGCAAGAATTTACAGAAAAGATAACCCTACAGTTCATCATTCCATCGAAAGAAGTCATCCGATACATGAGTTTAAACCAACAAGATGAAGAAGTTATTCTAACCATTTTACGAACTTATCCCGGCGTATATGAAGGACAATCAACAATCAACATTTCATTAATTGCAAAAAAATCCAATTCAGAAGAGAATAAGGTATTAGCAATTCTTCATAAATTGAATGAAAAAGGAATTATAGAATTGCACGCTAAAAATAATGATGCCACTATAACTTTCAATGAGGTTAGAGAGGATGAAAGAACAATTAATAGAGTAGCAAAATATTTAGAAGCGCAAAATCAATTAAAAACGGAACAACTACAATCAGTGCTACATTATATAAAGGAAGAAAAAAAATGTAAGAACACATTGCTGCTAAATTATTTCGGTGAAATTGTTAAAGAAGATTGCGCTGTTTGTTCCTATTGTATTTCAAAAAATAAGAATAAAACCGATACTACAACTTTAGCAGAAAAAATAATCAGCTTGTTGAACATACAAGAATTGAATTCTAGAGATATTCAAAAGTTAACTAAATATCCTAAAGACGATGTTATCTTTGTGCTTCAAAGTTTATTGGAAAACGATACTATAATCGTGAAATCAAACAATTTATATTCGCTAAAATCATAATGGAAAAATTAAGAATTGTTTTTATGGGAACTCCAGAATTTGCAGTAGGAATTTTGGACACCATAATTAAAAGCAACTACGAAGTTGTTGGAGTAATTACTGCTGCAGATAAACCTGCTGGACGTGGACAAAAACTAAAGTATTCAGCGGTAAAAGAATATGCTATAGAACACAACTTAAACTTATTACAACCCACTAATTTAAAAGATGAAGATTTTCTTGCAGCATTAGACGGCTTGAAAGCTAATCTACAAGTGGTAGTGGCTTTTAGAATGTTACCTGAAGTAGTTTGGAAAATGCCAAAACTTGGAACATTTAATCTTCATGCATCGCTACTCCCTAATTATCGTGGTGCAGCACCGATCAACTGGGCAATTATCAATGGTGAAACTAAAACAGGTGTTACTACATTCTTTATTGATGATAAGATTGATACTGGAGCGATGATTTTGAGTAAAGAAACAGCAATTTCATCGACTGAAAATGCTGGAGAATTACACGATAGATTAATGTCTATTGGATGTAGAGCAGTTATTGAAACTTTACATCTGATTGAAAGCGGAAATGTAACAACTACAATTCAAACCGAGTCAGTTGATATAAAAACGGCATACAAATTAAACAAAGAAAATTGTAAGATTGATTTCTCAAAATCAGGTGAGGAAATTTATAATTTAATAAGAGGATTATCTCCTTATCCAAATGCTTGGTGTTGGATTAAAGATGGAAAAGAAGAATGGAATGTAAAAATTTATGCAGCAAAATTAATTTCAGAAACTCACAATTATGAAATTGGAAGTATTATTACAACAAAAAAAGAAATGAAATTTGCAGTAAAAGATGGATTTATTGAAACAATAAGTATGCAATTTCCAGGAAAAAAAGCAATGAAAACTTCTGAAATATTAAACGGGATGAGCTTTTCAATTGATGCAAAAGCGTTGTAAAGTACTGAAATCATTGAAAAAAATAAGAATTTACAAGTCAAATCATTGCTTTTATTAACAAATAACTCGAGTTATCAACAAAATAGGCGAAAATAACAGTAATCACTTGTGTAGTGTGTATTTTCTACTAAATTTGTTATGATTAACAAAAATGTTTAACCAACAATTAATAACTATTATTATGAACAAATCAGAATTAATCGATGCTATTGCTGCTGACGCAGGAATCACAAAAGCAGCTGCTAAATTAGCTTTAGAATCATTTTTAGGAAACGTAGGATCAACTTTGAAAAAAGGAGGAAGAGTTTCTTTAGTAGGTTTCGGATCTTGGTCAGTATCTAAAAGAGCTGCAAGAGATGGAAGAAATCCACAAACTGGAAAAACTATCAAAATCGCTGCTAAAAATGTAGTAAAATTTAAAGCTGGAGCAGAATTAGAAGGTTCTGTAAACTAATCTAGTTTATTTTTGATATAGAAACCATTCGTTTATCGAGTGGTTTTTTTTTATAATAAAATTTGGTTTTAAAACTTTTATTTGTACTTTTAATTAAAATTGTTTAAATAATGATAACCGAAAAACTTGAAAAAGGGCAACTTCTTATAGCGGAGCCTTCTATTATAGGGGACTTATCTTTTAATAGATCTGTTATTTTATTGGCAGATCACAATCACGAAGGTTCAGTAGGATTCATTTTAAACAAACCTTTAGAATATACTATAAGTGATTTAATTCCCGATATTGAAGCTTCTTTTAAAATCTACAATGGAGGTCCGGTAGAACAGGATAATTTATATTTTATTCATACGATACCCAACTTAATAACAGAAAGTATTGAGATATCAAATGGGGTGTTTTGGGGAGGTGATTTTGAATTAACCAAAAGTTTAATTAACGAAGGAAAAATCAACAAAGAGAACATTAGATTTTTCTTGGGTTACACAGGTTGGAGCGCCAATCAATTGGAAAATGAGTTAAAAGAAAACTCATGGATAATTACTTCTAACAATTATAATTCTTCCATTTTAGAAAAATCATCATCACAATTTTGGAAAGAAAAAATTATTGAATTGGGGGGAGAATATCTAATTTGGTCCAATGCTCCAGAGAATCCAATATTAAATTAAAGAATTTAAGCTATCCAACAATATTTTAGATAAATCGGTTTTATATTCCTTTTTACGATATTTTGTAATTGGTTGAATTCCTACTATTACATTTGTAATAAATAGTTCATCAGCTTTTTGCAAATCAAATGGAGAGATTACACCTTCAACAACCTCAACATTTTCAATTTGTTTTGCCAATTTGAGAATTTGTTTTCTCATGACTCCATTAAGACAACCTTCTTCTATTGAAGGTGTAATAAGTTGGTTGCCCATCAACATAAATAAATTTCCATTTAATGCTTCTACAACATTCTTATCATTATTTAAGAATAGACAGTTTTGTAAATTATTTTCCTTTGCAAAAATACTACCCGTAATATTTATCATTTTACTTGTAGTTTTGATAGTAGAAAGCAACTGTTTAGAAATAAAAAAATCTTTATATAAATCTACTTCATAATAGGCATTAATAAATGAATACCTTGCTATTTCCAATGATGAAACTTGAATTAAATAAGAGACAGCTCTACTTTCAGGAAGATAATATCCACCATCATTTCTAAAAACAGTAAAACGAACTCTTGCAGACTTATTACAATCATTTGCTATTGCAGTATTCAAAATCTGTTGTTCAATATATTCTAATGTAAAATTATTTGGTATTTGCATCCTAACAATTCGCATAGATGCCATTAATCTAAAATAATGATCTTCTAAGAAAAGAATTTTATTATTAACAATTTTTAAAGTTTCAAATACACCATCCCCATAAAGAAAACTTCGGTTAGAATTGGATAAATTTGCTTCAGAAGAAAGGATTTCGCCGTTATAATTAATCATAAAAAGTCCCGATATATTATATTAAATTAAATCGGGACAAATATACCTTATAAAAATGATTTTCTATACAGAGCCTATCACATGTTTTAAATCGGAAACTTGATTTTCCCACAGTTGTTTTGATTCATCTATTTCATCTTCTTGCGCAAAATCTATAACCATTAAAGATACATCTTTTGTAATTTCATCCTCAAGAATTCTTAATTCAAAATAGTATTCTGTGTCTTTATTATCTTCATCAATCCATTTGAACTTAACTTTTTCTCCCGATTTTTTAGATGCCAGTCGAGCATTTTCTTCACCATCATTCCATACAAAAGTAAAAAACTCTCCACGAGAATTCACATTATCAGCAAACCATTCTTGTAAACCAGAAGGAGTTGAAATATATTGATATAACAATTGAGGAGATGAATTTATAGGAAACTCAATTTCGTAGCGTATTTTTGGAGACATAATTTAATTTTTGCGAAATATATAATTTTTATTTAAAAAAAGCCTCGAATAAAAAAAATTTTTTTTTCATCTAATATTTGCTCAATGTTATATTAGTCTTATATTTGCACCCGCATTCAAGGATGTACAGACAAATGGCGAGGTAGCTCAGTCGGTTAGAGCGCAGGATTCATAACCCTGAGGTCGGGAGTTCAAATCTCCCTCTCGCTACA
>CAIWKX010000183.1 GCA_903913315.1 uncultured Bacteroidota bacterium
AATTGCAGTGTGAGAAATAAATTCACTGAATTTCAAAGTTTCCAAGTCTATTTATAAAATTCATCAAAATATCAGTACTAATTTTATAAATCTTTTTCCCCCTTTTTCTTTCGTTCCTCCCAATCCTAAAAGATACTAATTATTTAATTTCACCTGAATTAAATTTTCGGCTTCGCCTGGAAAACACGAATCCAGCGCGGCGCCGATAAATTTCATTCAGAATTGAAAAAGATAATTAAGTCGCCCTTGAATTAAATTACCAAAATTGATTTCTTCCCCTATCTCAATCAATTTTGAATAGTTTTTTAATATTTCAAGTGGAAAAAATCCCTTTAAACATCCTCTACAAATATATCTAATTTTTATTGCGCATCGCTTTATTTTCGATTTTTCACAATCGAATTAAGTTTTGTTTCTCTTTCTTTCGAGGAAAATCCGCTGCAACCCATCAAACGCAATCAGAAAAATTTTCTAAGGCAGTTTTTATACTTTTTCGTTAACTCCGATATATATCCCCACTTGTCAGCCCTTTACATCTGATTTTCAACAAATCTTTGGGACCCACCTGTCGATACCTAACGTATCTCTCTTTCTCGCGTGCTGTGGTACCGACTTTCTTCTTCAACGTTACATTATGGAAGCCTTTAATGACGCCTACTACTCACCGTTTCCCACAAACGCAGAAGATGCAGATGCCTTCATTTTCTCGCAACTCCAACAGGTCAAAATTCCCTTTTCTACTCGTTCAATGCCAAGTCAAACTCGATTTATCTCTCGGGAACAAAGTGTCCGACTTGTAAATTTTTTCAATGAACAGGAAATTCCTTTCTTCCTCCTCAATACCCCAATCGATGACTTTTCCTCAATTAATCGCTACTCAATGGATTCAATGATTCTTTCGATAACTTCGTATTATCATCCCTACATATCACCTAACCTTCCAGCTCAATTTCAGCAATTTCATTTTTCCTCACTGCTTCCCGCCAGAGAGGACAAATCTTGGAAACTTAAAACAGAACGGATTCGCCTTCATTGCCTTCGCCACCACTTCCGTATGTCCCGTTTATCTCGTCGCAGGCGCTTCTTTCAAAGCGAAACGCGCTCTCGTATATCCAGGCCCTCTCGACCCAAGAATTTTCAACTTGATATTCGCCCTCATATGCCCCGGTTACCTCGACTCCGTCGTTTTCAACTCGATATAATTCCATTGTTTGAGGTCGTTGATAACAACTTTTGCAATATTTTGCCTTGTCTAGAGCTTCCGTTCGCTCACTTTAACTGGGCACCAGATTTGGACCCAACGCCGCTCTACATCCAACGCTTCTGCATGGAGATTCTTCCCTATTTTGACTCTCTCTTTGTTGAGCATCCATTCATAACTCCGTGTATGCACATCACCACGGCTAATGATACTGCATCTCCTCTTACGTCAATTAACATTTCTCCCTCTAATGTCATTAAACGTTACCCTGACGCACGTACGCACACTCTGACTGCTCAATCTGAGTCTTATCTATTTGCCAGTGCTCTCGCAAATTCTTCTCTGTCTACGCTCATTGACACTTCCCCCTCTAATGTCATTAACGTATATGAACCCACACACACCTTGAGTCCTAAGGCACTACTCACCCTAATTCAAGCCCTGTGCATTCTTAAAAATGCTAAATTTTCTCGCTTTCCAAAACATAAGCCTCCTCCCAACCCTTATATTCCTTTATTCCTCTTACCCTCCTTCGCCTCACGTCCGGTCCCTCTGGTCCTGTACTGCTGTCCGTATCGCCGGGGTCTCTCCTTCAGGCCTGGCGTACGGTCCTGGAACCGGGAGGGTGTCGAATAGATACAACGCCCTCACACGGGGACCAAGGCCACAAACCAGGGTTCGCAATAAGCACTCCCGTGAGTACAGTTTATAGTATTTCCATTAGTATTTATTACATGGCAAACTTAACTGTAATTGAACGATTTATACCAAAAAAAAGGTTTTTGTGACATGTAGAATTATTATTTCAAATTTCGCAACATAGCCCGATCACGTGTAACTCTATACAATATGTTGGTATAAAATTTGTGTTTATCATATTGGCTTTTTCCGTGTGATAATTTCGTTGGTGTTCATTTATTGATAGCCT
>CAIWKX010000184.1 GCA_903913315.1 uncultured Bacteroidota bacterium
GTAGACAAAGGAATCAACAAAGCAAGATTAACAGGAAGAGGTTATGGAGAATCACAATTGGTAAACGATTGTGCTTGTGAACCAACCAACCAATCCAACTGTACCGAAGAACAACATCAAGCCAATAGACGTTCAGAGTTTATAATCACCAAACTTTAGAAGGCTAAAAATAAAAAAAACACTCCACTTATTCACGTATAAGTGGGTGTTTTTTTGTTTGTGGTTTAGGATTTGTTATTTGACTACTCTCTTACTCTCCATAATTTAAAGCCATTTACAGTAGTAAATGGCGCTGTTTACATGAATTTAGTGTCACTTAAGTAATACGTAGGATTGATTTTAAGAATATATCGGAATAATTTCCTTACCCCATGGCTGTCCAAGGAGGAGAAGTAGACTAGACTGATAATGATTGCGGGTATTGATTAACGATTGAAGATTAATGATTTTTGAAGTTGATTTTTGAAGTTAGTAGGGGCTGCGTGAGGGATGGAAGCGGCATCCTTTTCTTTTTTTTCTTAAAAAAAGAGAAGATAGAGCGTACAGCCCGACCCAAAGGGGCACGCCCTTTAAAGAATTATGAATTACCAATTACGAATTAGGAGCTTTTATTTTAGTTGCTTTTATGGCATATATCATAGGGATTTTGTTTTTGAAATGAGCAATTCTGAATTTGTTTGGTTCAAATTCTTCGGTTTGGTTAAAACAATTATAAGGGGAATAATTGTATTCGTTGAAACAATTAATTTTTAGTCCAGAGTGGATTAAAGCATTTAGGATATCTGAAATGGGATGATTCCACCCAAAAGTTTTTGTTTCAATTTCGGAAAGACGGTCGGCATAAGTGCCAGTCTGTTCTTCTATAATTGGTTCAACATTAAAATAGTTGTAGAAGACCTCTTTGAAATCGTTGTCGTACATCCAAACAAAGGGGTGAAAATCTGCCATGATGAATGAGCCGTTAGGTTTTAAAAAGTGTGTTATTACATTTGCCCATTTGGTTAGATCGGGGAGCCATCCAATAGTTCCGTAACTTGTAAATACGATATCAAATTTTTCATCAATATACTTAGGGGTGTCGTAAATATCACAGCAAATGAAAGTTGTGTTTAATTGTAATTTTTGTGCCAATTCTTTAGCTTTATCAATAGCTTTATCTGATAAATCGATGCCTGTTGCTTTGGCGCCCATTCTAGAAAATGTCATAGTATCTTGACCAAAATGGCATTGTAAATGTAGTATTCTTTTTTCAGAAATAGTACCAAGAAGCTCTAGTTCGATTGCATTTAGAGTTGATTTTCCACTTAAAAATCCTTGCATGTCATAGAATTCAGAATTGATATGAACTTCTGTTTTGTTGTTCCAAGCTTGTTTGTTGAAGTGGATGTAGTCTGGATTGTCTTTCATTTTTTAGTATTAAACGCCAAATTGTTTCAAATGATGGTCGGTATGTTTCCAAAGTAAAGCATCCCAATCTTGATAAGTCATTTTTCCCCAAAAAGGATGGTTCATTGTTTTAATAGATTTTTTTCCTTCAGAAGCAAAGCGACTAATATTTACTATTAATTCTGCTTTCACCTTTTCTAAATCATGATGTCCCGTAATGATGAATTCTTTGGCAGTTGGTGAATTTTTACTCATTTCGCCACCGTAAAATACTTTTTTCTTAAGTATTTTTCCCAACAGTTTTATCAAAAAATTAATTTTTAAATCTTGTTTTCCAAAAGCTACATCAGTGGCAAGTTTACAATGCACAAGCATTTGGTCAACAGACATTTTTCCCCAAATCGATTTGCTTTCAGGGGTTAGTGAATTAATTCGAGCAATTAGGGCCTCGTTTGATGCTTTATTGTAAATAGAGTTCATGTTTTAAATATTAATTTTATTCAAAAATACAATTATACTGATATTCTACAATATTATTTTAAATTTGCAGCAAATTAAAAAAACAAAAGAATGGAAAATGGAATATATGCTAAATTCAACACCACTAAGGGCTTGATTTTAGTAAAATTGACGCATGATTTGACACCAGGAACAGTGGGTAACTTTGTTGGTTTGGCAGAAGGGCAATTAGAAAATACTGCAAAACCCATGGGAAAACCGTATTATGATGGATTAAAGTTTCACAGAGTGATTCCTGATTTTATGATTCAAGGAGGATGTCCTCAAGGAATTGGTTCGGGAGGACCGGGTTATAGTTTTGAAGATGAGTTTCATCCTACATTAAAACATGATAAGCCTGGCGTATTGTCTATGGCAAACTCGGGTCCAGCTAGTAATGGGTCTCAATTTTTTATTACTCATGTGCCAACTAGTTGGTTAGATAACAAACACACTGTTTTTGGGAATGTTATAGAAGGGAAAGATATAGTAAATGAAATTGCACAAGGGGATATTATTGAAAGCATTGAAATTGTTAGAGTAGGTGCAGAAGCAGAACAATGGAATGCTATAGAAGCATTTAGAACTTTTGAAGGTTCCAGGTTAAGAAAAATAGAAGAAGCTAAAAAAGAAGCTGAAGCCTCTATGGAAAAATTAGCTGCTGGTTTTGAAAAAACAGAAAGTGGTTTGCGATATAAAATGATTCAAAAAGGTTCTGGAAAAAAAGCTGAAAAAGGGAAGCTTGTTTCAGTTCATTACGAAGGATCGTTAGAAAACGGAAAAGTGTTTGATTCGTCTTATCCGCGAAAAAAACCAATTGAATTTCCATTGGGAAAAGGACATGTTATTGAAGGTTGGGATGAAGGAATTGCGTTATTGCAAGTAGGTGATAAAGCTCGTTTTGTAATTCCGTCTTATTTAGGATATGGTGCTAGTGGGGCAGGAGGAGTGATTCCGCCAAACGCTACTTTAGTATTTGATGTAGAATTGATGGATGTAAAATAATAATATGCATTTGTTAAAATAACTAAAAGCTACTATGGTTAGCTTTTAGTTATTTTTGCTTTCTAAAATGAGGACTTTGAAGATAAAAAGTAGTTTTATTGTTTTAATTGCAATTTTATTTTACTCCTGCGGTAATTCCAAGGCAACTAAAATTGCTGAGGCTCAAAAAGCAGCATTAATTGTAAAACAAATTCAAGGGGAAGAGTTATATGAAAACCATTGTGAAAGATGTCATAAATTATATGATCCTGAGGAATATACAATGTTAGAATGGCAATCTATTTTAAAAAAAATGCAAAACAAAGCACATCTTGAGGATGTCGATGTGGATAAAATTTTAATTTATCTAAATAAAAGTTCCATTAATCAACCTAAATAGTTATTTTATAATAAATGAGTAATACATTAGATAGGGACGATTTCGAAAAAATTGAAATGCGAGTAGGCACTATTATTGAAGCTAATGATTTTCTTGAGGCGAGAAAGCCAGCTTATCAATTAATAATTGATTTTGGTAGCGAGATAGGTGTTAAAAAATCATCCGCTCAAATTACAAAAACGTATTCAAAACAAGAGTTAATTGGAAAACAAGTTATTGCTGTTATAAATTTTCCTAGAAAACAAATCGGAAAATTTATGAGTGACTGTTTAGTTTTAGGTTCTGTAAGTGGAGACGAGGTAGTATTGTTAACTTCTGATAAAAAAGTGTCGAATGGCTTAAAAATCGCATAAAAAAACCAAAAATTGAAATATTTTTGGTTTTTCATTTTATTATTAGCTTTTAAATATCATCAAAGTTAATGTCTGTATAATTTTTTTCGGAATTCAATGTTTCGTCTTTTTCATCTACATAATATTCTTTTTTGAAATCTTTTTGGTGTCTTTCTGAAATTACTTCTTCTCCTTTATTATTTAAAACAAATGAAGTCATATCGTCTAGGATTTCTTTGAATGCCATAAAATCTTCTTTGTATAAATAGATTTTGTGTTTTTTGAAATGAAAAGAACCATCTTCTTCGGTGAATTTTTTACTTTCAGTTATGGTAATGTAATAGTCATCAGCTTTTGTAGCTCTTACATCGAAGAAATAAGTTCTTCTTCCCGCTCTTAAAACTTTAGAAAAAATTTCGTCTTTTTCTAACATGTCATTTTCTCTCATATTCGTTCTGTCAATTAGTAGTTTTTCTTTTACGAAAATGATAAAAAAAACTTTACCAAACAAGAATTATTGAACTTCTTTTTCAGAAAGTTGTTTATAATATAATTCTTTATAATAACCTTCTTGGTTTACTAATTGATTATGAGAGCCTTGTTGAATTATTTTTCCTTCCTTTAAAATAATGATTTTATCTGCATTTTTGGCTGATGAGACTCTATGACTGACAATTATTGTCGTTTTTTCTTTCGAAATTTCAAGTAAATTATTCAATATTTTCTCTTCAGTTTGGGTGTCTACAGCTGATAAACAATCGTCAAAAAGCAATATTTCAGGATTTTTAATGATAGCTCTTGCTAAAGAAATTCGTTGTTTTTGTCCTCCTGAAAGCGTAATTCCTCTTTCCCCTAATAAGGTTTCATATTGCTGATTGAACTGAATAATGTTATCGTGTACAACTGCTTTTTTTGCTGCATCTATTACTTCTATGTCAGACGCAGTTTCTTTTCCGAATTTAATATTATTTTTTATAGTATCTGAAAACAAAAAGGAATCTTGAGGAACAATTCCTATACTTTCGCGTAAATCACTTAGATTAATATTTGCAAGTTGTGTGCCGTCAATTAGAATAGTGCCTTCTTTTATATCGTGCATTCTCGTTAATAATGAAAGTATGCTTGATTTGCCAGAGCCAGTTTTTCCTAAGATGGCTAAGGTTTCCCCTTTTTTGACTTCAAACGAAATGTTTTTTAAGGCTTCAATTTTTGTGTCTTCATAAGTAAAACTAACATTGTTAAAGGATATTTCTCCCTTAATAATAGATTTATTAGAAGTGGTATTTTTGATATCGGGTTCTGTTTTTAAAAATTCATTAATACGTTTTTGGGATGCTTCAGCTTCTTGAATTAATGATGACACCCAACCGATAGAAGCTACAGGCCAAGAGAGCATGTTGACATATAAAATAAATTCTGCAATTGTTCCAATGCTTTTTATTGAACCTTCGATATACATCAGACCTCCAAAATAGATTACTACCAAATTGCTAACGCCAATTAGTGTTGCCATTAATGGGCCAAATAACGATTGTACTTTAGCCAAATTCATACTTTTGGTTTTGCTTTCATTAGCTAAATCAATACTAAGTTTATTATTTTTATTTTCTAAAGAATAAGCCTTAATAACTCTAATTCCTGAAAAAATCTCTTGAGTAAAACTAGAAACTTTGGATAAATATTGTTGGAATAGGGTACTTCTTCTATTTATTTCTACGCTTAGCTTGAAAATAATATAGGATATTAATGGCAAAGGTAATAGTGTATAAAAAGTTAATCGAGGTGATACATTATACATATATAGAATTACTACTGTAAAACGGATTATAGTATTAATTGTATACATAACAGCAGGTCCAACATACATTCTTACTTTAGCAACATCTTCGCTAATTCGATTCATTAAATCACCAGTACGATTATTTTTATAAAAATTTTGATCTAAAACTTCATAGTGCTTGAAAACTTCATTTTTTAAATCAAATTCGACGTGACGAGACATAACAATCAAAGTTTGACGCATCAAGAAAGTTAGAATTCCTGCTATAATGGTGGTACCTATGATCAGTAAGATATTTTGAATAAGTTGATCTTTTATACTATCAGTTCCAAAACTGTTTTTGTTATAGTTTTCAATTGCTTTTATAGATTTACTAATTAATTTTGGCGTGAATAAAGAAAATATTTGAGCAATAATAGTGATGAAAATACCTAATAAAAAACGATATTTATATTTGATAAAATATTTATTTAAATATTGTAATTCTTTCATATTATATATTTAATTTCTTGTAAAAATCTATTGAATGTTGTTAAAATATAACGTATAATATATTTTATAAATAATCAGTAAAAATTAATTTTATTAACAAAAAGCTAAATAAACACATAATGGATCAATTATTTTGAATAAAAAGCTAAATTTGCTCTGACTTATTGATAAAGTCGCAAACCTAATATTATTTTATGACTTCAGAAATCACAACCCCAAAAGAACTTCAAAAGATGGATCCTGTGTTTGGTCAATTATCGTTTGATAATCATGAGCAAATCGTTTTTTGTAACGACAAAGATACTGGATTAAAAGCAATTATTGGTATTCATAATTCAGTTTTAGGGCCCGCTTTAGGGGGGACTAGAATGTGGAATTATGCTAACGAATGGGAAGCTTTGAATGATGTTTTGCGTCTTTCTCGGGGAATGACCTATAAATCCGCTATCACAGGGTTAGACTTGGGTGGTGGTAAAGCAGTAATTATTGGAGATGCTAAAACTCAAAAAACTCCAGAGATGATGCGTAAATTTGGAGAATTTGTAAATTCGTTATCTGGAAGATATATCACTGCCGAAGATGTAGGTATGGTTACGGCTGATATGGATGCCGTAAGAGATGTAACACCTTATGTTACTGGTATTTCTGAATCTCGTGGAGGATCTGGTAATCCATCACCTGTAACTGCATATGGGGTATATATGGGAATGAAAGCTGCCGCTAAATATCAATTTGGTTCCGATAAATTAGAAGGAAAAAGAATTCTTGTACAAGGTATTGGACATGTTGGTGAAACTTTAGTAGATTATTTAACAAAAGAAGGCGCCCTGGTTCAAATTGCTGATATAAATGAAGACAAACTAATTGAAGTGGGTAAAAAATATGGCGCAACAATATACGCTGGTGATGATTTATATACTGCAGATGTGGATATCTATGCTCCTTGTGCGTTAGGTGCTACAATTAATGATGATACAGTTTATAAAATTAAAGCTAAAGTCATTGCCGGTGCCGCAAACAATCAATTGGCAAACGAAAATACGCATGGACCCATTCTTCAAGAAAGAGGTATTGTTTATGCTCCCGATTTCTTAATTAATGCTGGTGGAATCATAAATGTATATGCTGAAATCGCACATTATGACAAAGCTGAGTCTATGCGAAGAACAGAAAATATTTACAATACTACTTTAGAAATTTTTAATTATGCTAAAGCGAATAACTTAACTCCTCAGAAAGCGGCAATGGCTATTGCTGAGAATAGAATCGCTCAAAGAAAAAAAGAAAACGGTAAATAGAGTAGTGTTTCATTAAAATAGTTTTATTTTTGCCAAGCGAAAGAGTAGTGTCTTTCGCTTTGTTAATTTTATCCAAATCAAAAAGTTCTTATCCGTGTTAAACAGAAGACATATTAGAATTAAAGTCATGCAATCCATTTATGCTATGCACCAAAGTGGATCAGACAACCTTGAAAAGCAAGAAAAGTTTTTACAAGTTAGTTTAGAAAACATACAAGATTTATATCTCATCTTGCTGTCTTCGTTAATTGAAATCCGAAAAAAGGAAATTGAATATATAGATTTAGCACAAAAAAAACACTTGGCTACTTCTGAAGAACGTAATCCTAATCTGAGATTTATTAATAATCCTATTTTAGTTGCTTTGGACGAAAGCAATTCGTTGCAAATTGCTCTTGAAAAAAATAAAATAACCAATTGGCAAGCCAATGATGATACTATTTTAATGCTTTTACAAGACATTAAAAAAAGTGAATTATTTCAAAAATATATGGCCAAAAAAACAGTTACCTTTGAAGAAGAACGTTTTTTTGTAGTAGATATATTCTCAGAAATTATTGCCCCAAATGAAAAATTATATTCATATCTAGAAGATTTCAAATTGACATGGGTAGATGATATTCCAGTAGTAAATACTTTAATTGTGAAACAATTAAGGCATATGACGGCTGATGCTAATGCTATTAAAGTTCCCGTGGTCTATAAAGATGAAGAAGACAAAGAGTTCTCAATGTCACTATTCAGAAAAACGGTTTTGAATGATGCTGAATTAACCAAAGAATTTATCGATAAAACCCCTAATTGGGATTTTGAACGTATCGCTGAGCTGGATACCATAATTTTAAAAATGGCAATCTGTGAGTTTTTAAAATACCCTTCTATTCCCTTTAAAGTTACAATTAATGAATATTTAGAACTAGCCAAAGAATATTCAACACCTAAAAGTAGTATTTTTATCAATGGAATTTTAGATAATCTTGTCAAACATTTTCAAACAAATAATAAAATAAATAAAGCTGGAAGAGGCTTACTATAAATAAAATAATAATTAAATAACAGAAATTATGGGACAATTTGGTTCGATGGGGTACATTGTTTTAATGTTTGCGGTAATGTATTTCTTCATGATTATGTCACAACAAAAAAGAGCTAAAAAAGAAAAGGAATTTGAGAAAAATTTAAAAGTAGGGGATAAAATCATCACTAAAAGTGGACTACATGGGAAAATTGCTGAACTTGCAGAGACTACTGTTGTTGTTGAAACTATGTCAGGTAAATTAAAAATGGAGCGTTCAGCTATCTCTTTAGAAATGAGTGCAGCCCTAAATAAAAAAGTATAATATCTAGGTACTTATTTACCGGTAAATGTAATTAATAATAAACAGATTAGCATTTATGCTTGGTTGATTTGTAATTTTATAATGTCCACTATGATAACCAATGTTCTATTGAACGTTGGTTTTTTTATAGATGAAATGCACGTATTTAATGTTATAGCGGCGGTTCGTCGAAAAATAATATAATATTTAATAATACTATTTTTAATTTGATATATTTATATTTCTTAATCTGTTGTGTACTTTGAATATATCAAAACTTTTGGATACTTTTCCAATTCCTGCCATTCTACTTGACAATGATTTTTCTATTGTTCAAGTTAATGATTTATTGTGCCAACTAGTAGGTATTCAATCCACTTTATTAGAAACAAAGCCAATTGATTTTCTTTTTCCAGATATTAATTTTGATTCCTTACAGTCAAATTTGAAAGTCACAACGGATTATTACACGCCACTTGGCAAAAAAAATCCGTTGCTAATTCAATTCCAGTTAGTGGATGAAGTTGATGTCCGTGCAGTTTTATATATTACTAAATCAAAGGAACAACCCAAAGCAAAGTCGAATTTTTCCTTACGAAAAGAAGTTCTATTAAAACAAAAACTTAATGTTTTTGAGCTGTTTTTGAATCATATTAATGAAGGGGTATTGGTATTTAATGATGAAGGTAGTTTGTTGTACTTAAATGGAGATGCCTCCAAACGCTTTGGTATTAAAGGGAATAGAATTAGAAAGTTTACCGCTTGGCAATTATTTGAGTTTTTTGGTTCGCAAGAAGAATGGGGAAATCAAAAAAAAATGATTGCTACAAAAAACAGATTGAAAACAATTTATTACTTGAATGATAGTAGTTCAAATACAATGAATACTTTATCCTTAGCTTTCCATTACCAAAGAATTAATAGGGATGATTTTTATGTAATTACTTATGCAGATATTACAGAATCAAGAAGGGATAAATTATTAATTAGCGAGCAAAATAATCAAATTAATATTTTCCATAAAAATATTCCTGCAGCTTTATTCCAATTTGTAGTAGAAGAAAATAAAGATAATTATTTTTCTTATGTAAGTGATTCTTTTTATAATATGTTTGGATTTTCTATAACAATTGAAGATAAAAATTGGAGTAGTTCTATTTCAGAGTATGCCTTTAATATGCCTCTTTTTTTGGATTTGATGAAAGAGTCCATAAATGAAGGGATTGAATTCAAACATATTGGACGATTTCGTTCTGTAACTGGTGAAATTGTATGGATTGAAATTAATGCTGTTCCAGCCCAAAAAGGTAATTTGCTTGTCTATAATGGATTGGTACTAAATATTACAGAAAGAAAAGAATTTGAGCTTGAGAATATCAAAAAAAGAGCTTTTAATGATTCTATTTTGTTTAGCATTCCAGCTGATATCGCTGTTTTTGATAGTCATCATAATTATACGTTTATTAATCCTAATGGTATTGCCAATGATGAATTGAGGGAGTGGATGATTGGCAAAAATGATTTTGATTATTGCGCAATGAAAGGCATTGATACAGCCTTAGCTACTATGAGACATTCCTATTTTCTTAAAGCAATCGAAACAAAACAATCCGTTGATTGGGTTGATGAAATTATAAAGGAGGGAAAGAAAACATTTGTATTACGACGGTTCTCTCCTTTTTTTGTTGATGATGAGTTTGCTTACATGATAGGTTATGGAATTGATATTACGGAACTTAAAAGAACACAGTCTATTCTTTCTGAAACTCAACGTCAGAATGAATTAATTTTGAAATCAGCTTTAGATGCAATTGTTATTATCGATAAAGATTGGAAGATTATTTTTTGGAATCCTCAAGCTGAAGAAATTTTTGATTGGCGTGCGGAGGAAGTAATTGGAAATTATCTTTTTAAAACTATTTTTCCACAAAATGATGAGGAACATCAAGAAGAAAAATTGAAAGCCATTACCTCCTTTGATAGTAATCAAATTTTAGAATTATCGGCTTCTAGAAAGGATGGGAAAGAATTTCCAATTGAGTTGATTATTGTTCCTATTGATGATGTCGACAATAGTTTTCATTATTGTGCTTTTATCAGGGATATTAGTAATAGAAAAGAAAAAGAAAATGAAATTGAACGTCAGAACAGAATCTTAAAAAGCCAAAATATAGAATTGGAGCAGTTTACCTACATTGCCTCACATGATTTGCAAGAACCATTACTTTCTTTGATTAGTTTTTCTAAATTACTTGAAGAAGAGTATAATGACAAGCTAGATGAGGAGGGACAATTGTTCGTTCGATTTATCAATCAGTCGGCTAAAAGAATGCGTTCCCTAATCTCTGGATTAATGGAGTATGCTCGGATTAATAAAAAAGAACAATTTGTACTAACGGATTTGAATTTTATTATTCAAGAGGTCTTGGATGACTTAAAAAACACGATTACTAAAAATAATGCGCTAATTGAATGTAATACATTACCTATATTGTATTGTCATGCTACACATATTAGATTATTGTTTCAGAATTTAATTAGTAATGCTATTAAATTTACAAGCAAAGGAATTCAACCGATAGTGAGGATTTCATGTATTGAAAGAGAGGTGGATTGGTTATTTTCAATACAGGATAATGGAATCGGAATTGATCCTAGAAATGTTGATTATATATTTTTAATATTTAAAAGGTTACATAATTATACAGATTTTGAAGGTCATGGAATTGGTTTGGCACATTGTAAAAAAATAGTAGACATACACAATGGCGAAATCTGGGTAGAATCAGAATTAGAGAAAGGAAGTACCTTTTATTTCACAATCTCAAAAAAGATTTAAATTAATACACTAAATAGAATTTATTATGAATAAAAAAGTACACACTATTTTATTGGTTGATGATGATTTAGCCATTAATTATTTTCATAAAAGATTACTTTCAAAATCAGAACTATCAGACGCTATTATTACACTCTACAATGGTGAAGTTGCCATACAAAAGTTGATAGAACAAAATGATGTATTAACGGAAGAGGATGTGCTATTAATTTTTTTAGATATTAATATGCCTATAATGGATGGATGGCAATTTCTTGAGGAATATAAAAAAATTAAAAGTTCTTTACGATTTAAATGTATGATATTTGTACTAAGTTCTTCTATCAATCCAGATGATATTAAAAAAGCAGAAAGTAATGTTTTTGTCTCTAAATATTTAGCAAAACCATTGTCTATGGATAATGTTGCTTGTATTATAAATGGGTATTTGTAAAAAGAAGGATTGCTATAACAAGAAGCACCACTAATCAATTAGAGCATTGAACTAAATTATAGTAGCAATAATGTAATGCTTTACAACTAACTATTTTCAATATCTCAAAGTTTTAAAAAAAAAGCGCTACAACAGACGTCAGATGGTTATAGTATTTCTTAAAAGGTTATTATTGATTAGAACTCCAATTTCTTTTTTCTGAGTTCAAAGTTTTGTCCAAGATATACTTTTCGTACCATTTCATCAGCAGCCAATTCTTCAGGAATTCCAGCCTTTAAAATTCCGCCTTCAAACATCAAATAGGTTTTATCAGTAATGGCTAATGTTTCCTGAACATTATGGTCGGTTATTAGGATTCCGATGTTTTTATTTTTCAATTGTGCTACAATTCTTTGAATGTCTTCTACGGCAACTGGGTCAACTCCCGCAAAAGGTTCGTCCAACAAAATGAATTTAGGGTCAGTAGCTAAACAACGTGCAATTTCAGTCCTTCTTCGTTCCCCTCCAGATAATAAATCTCCTCTGTTAGTGCGAATGTGTTCCAAACTAAATTCAGCAATTAAACTTTCCATTTTGGCAATTTGTTCTTCTTTGGTATGCTTTGTAAGTTGTAAAACACTTAAAATATTATCTTCAATACTTAATTTTCTAAAAACAGAGGCTTCTTGCGCTAGATAACCAATTCCATTTTGAGCACGTTTATACATTGGAAATTCAGTAATATTTATATCATCAAGATAAATATTTCCTGAATTCGGTTTTACCAATCCAACAATCATATAGAAAGAAGTAGTTTTACCAGCTCCATTTGGTCCCAATAGTCCAACAATTTCTCCTTGATTTACTTCAACAGAAATTCCTTTTACAACACTTCTCCCTTTATAGGTTTTAACTAAATTTTCTGCTCTTAATTTCATAGCTAGATTATCAGATTTTTAGAAAGTTAGATTTTTAGACAAATTAACGAATAAACAAAAGACCAAATCAAGGATTTAACAATTATTTATTTTCTTCAAGTGCTTCCCAAAATTCATAGGCCCTTCTCAAATGTGGAATCACAATGGTTCCTCCTACAAGAGTAGCAATTCCCATCGCTTCCATCATTTCTTCTTTAGTAATACCTTCTTTATAAGAAGTTTCTAAATGATATTTAATGCAATCATCACAACGTAAAACGGTTGATGCAACTAGACCTAATAGCTCTTTCGTTTTCACATCTAGAGCTCCTTCTGCATAAGCGTTGGTGTCTAAATTGAAAATTCGTTTTACTATTTTATTATTATCTGCTAATAATTTTTCGTTCATTTTCGAACGATATTCATTGAATTCCTTAACTTGATTGCTCATCTTTTTTTCTTTTTTTAGCTACAATAGCCGCAATAAAAATGCTTACTTCATATAATAATAGCAAAGGTATAGAGACTATGACTTGACTTGGGATATCAGGTGGAGTTACAATAGCTGCAATAGTTAAATTGATTACAATTGCTAATTTCCTATATTTTCTTAAAAATTCTGGGCTTACAAGATTTAATTTAGCTAGGAAATAAATTATGATAGGCATTTCAAAGACTAATCCACTTCCTACTAAAGATGTTTTAACCATGCTTACATAA
>CAIWKX010000185.1 GCA_903913315.1 uncultured Bacteroidota bacterium
AAAAATATATACGTTATGGCATTACAAATTAAACCACTTTCGGACAGAGTAATAGTGGAACCGGCAGCTGCCGAAACACAAACAGCTTCTGGAATTATTATTCCTGACACAGCTAAAGAAAAACCACAAAAAGGAACAGTTCTAGCGATTGGAAACGGAAAAAAAGACGAACCAATGACTGTTAAAGTTGGTGATACTGTTCTATATGGTAAATACGCTGGAACCGATTTAAAACTAGATGGGAAAGACTATCTAATCATGCGTGAAGATGATATTCTTGCAATAATTTAAATTTTGTTTCAGGTTTCAATTGTAAATCTGAAAAGAAACTTTTAAAGAAAAAAAATATTAAATATTAACAAAAAAATAAAATGGCAAAAGATATAAAATTCGATATTGAAGCACGTGACGGATTAAAACGTGGTGTTGATGCATTAGCAAATGCAGTAAAAGTAACTCTAGGGCCAAAAGGTCGTAATGTAATTATTGGAAAATCATTTGGTGGACCCAACGTTACAAAAGATGGTGTTACCGTTGCAAAAGAAATTGAATTAAAAGACCCATTAGAAAATATGGGAGCCCAAATGGTGAAAGAAGTGGCTTCTAAAACCAATGATTTAGCTGGTGATGGAACTACAACAGCCACCGTACTAGCGCAAGCAATTGTAAAAGAAGGGTTGAAAAATGTAGCTGCCGGAGCCAATCCAATGGATTTAAAACGTGGTATTGACAAAGCAGTTGAAGCTATTGTGATTGACCTTGGAAAACAAGCTAAAGTAGTAGGAAGCGATTCTGAAAAAATAAAACAAATTGCTTCTATTTCTGCAAATAATGATGAAGTAATTGGTGAGTTAATTGCTACTGCTTTCGGAAAAGTTGGTAAAGAAGGTGTCATCACTGTGGAAGAAGCTAAAGGGACAGATACTTACGTCGATGTTGTAGAAGGAATGCAGTTTGACAGAGGGTATTTATCACCTTATTTTGTTACTAATCCAGAAAAAATGAATGTAGAATTGGAGAATCCATACATTCTTTTATACGATAAAAAAGTATCTTCTTTAAAAGAATTACTTCCTGTTTTAGAGCCAGTAGCTCAATCTGGGAAACCATTATTGATTATTGCTGAAGATGTTGATGGTGAAGCATTATCCACTTTAGTCGTGAATAAATTGCGTGGTGCTTTAAAAATTGCAGCAGTAAAAGCTCCAGGATTTGGAGATAGAAGAAAAGCTATGTTAGAGGACATTGCCATCCTAACTGGTGGAACTGTAATTGCAGAAGAAAGCGGTTATACACTTGAAAATGCAACTTTGGAAATGTTGGGAACTGCCGAAAAAATTACCATCGACAAAGACAACACCACTATTGTAAATGGTGCCGGAAATGCTGATTTAATCAAAAATAGAGTGAATCAAATCAAAAGTCAAATGGAAACTACGACTTCTGATTATGACAAAGAAAAATTACAAGAACGATTGGCTAAATTAGCTGGTGGAGTAGCTGTACTTTATGTTGGTGCTGCTTCGGAAGTAGAAATGAAAGAGAAAAAAGACAGAGTTGACGATGCTCTACATGCCACTCGTGCTGCTGTTGAAGAAGGAATTGTTGCCGGAGGTGGCGTAGCTCTATTGAGAGCAAAATCTGCTTTAGCATCCATCAAAGCGGATAATGCTGACGAAGCTACAGGAATTCAAATTGTTTCTCGTGCCGTAGAATCTCCATTGCGAACTATTGTTGAAAATGCTGGTCTTGAAGGTTCAGTTGTGGTAGCAAAAGTTTCGGAAGGAACAGGAGATTTTGGGTACAATGCTAAAACGGATGAATATGTAGATATGCTAAAAGCAGGAATTATCGATCCTAAAAAAGTAACTCGTGTGGCATTAGAAAACGCTGCTTCTGTTGCAGGAATGATTCTTACTACAGAATGTGCTTTAGTTGAAATTAAAGAAGAAAACGCTGGTGGCGGAATGCCAATGGGCGGCGGAATGCCAGGAATGATGTAATCTTTATTAATTTCCAAAAAATAAATAACAAAATACAATGTTTGTTACCTAAAAAAGCCGCTTCGTCAATGATGAAGCGGATTTTTATTTTTATATATAAAGTGAAAATCAAATTTCATCAAATAATTAACTTTTAAACTTCCGTTTGATTGTTTTTTTGAATTTCCTCTTTAATAATTAAATACTTATATTTGAAAATACTAAAACAAAGACCATGGAGTTTATTATTTTCATTTTAGCTATTTGTATCGTCATATTATTTAGCAATTTCTATAATTTAAAAAGAGAAAACAATTTTATAAAATCTATAATTGAAAGATATAGCGAAGAGAGTTCGAATCTTAGAAATGAACTTGCTTTGTTGAAAAAGTTGCTTGATGGAAAGACGCTATCGTCGGAACCTGTTGTAGAGAAAGAGGAAGTTAAAGTTCCTGAGGTTGAAGTTACTCCTGAGGTTATTCCGGAAATTGTCCTTGAAGATGCTTTGTTGCATTTTAATCCAATAGAGGAAGATGTTGTTGAACGTGAGCTTTCGGTTGAGAAAATGGAGCCGATTGCGACTCCTGAAATTGAAGAGCCGATTGTTGCTTATGAAAGTCAACCATCGCCTAGGGTTGAAAAACAAGTTGTGATTGAAGAAAAAGTGTATGTAGAAAGTGCTTTTTATAAGTTTATAAAAACTGCCGAAAAACAGTTTGCCGATAACTGGACTGGGATTCTTGGAACGGCAATTATGGTGCTCGGAATTGGGTATTTGAGTATTTATACAGCGTTGAAAGTGGCGCCACTGTTTAGAGTTTTAATCTTATGGCTTTATGCCGGATTGCTTGTTGGTTCATATTATTTTTTACAGAAAAAAGAAAAATGGACAACTACGGGTTTGTGGCTGCGAAGTGCTGGCGCGAGTTTGTTTTTGTTTGGCTGTTTTGGTGCGTCGCAAATTCCTGCGTTGACCTTTATTGCTAATCCGATTTTTAGTTATGCGTTGATTGGATTGGGAATTGCGTTGAATTTGTATGTTGGTTATATCATAAAAAAACAAACCTTCTTATCGCTTCATGTGATTTTGAGTATATTGATTTTGTGTGTTATTCCAGAAAAGACTTTGGCGACGTTTATCTTGGCAGCGATTACGGCTACTATTGGCATTGGGCTCTCGTATAAAGAGAAATGGGAATATCATTTGTTGGTTGTTATCACGGCTTTTATTGTTTTTGATATTTGGTATAATGCTCAAGGAACAAAGCTGTCGTTAACCGAAAACATAATTGCAATATTTGGAATTATAGCAGTTGCAGGGAGTTGCATGATGATGCAATATCGCAGTTTTTATGAGAATACCTTTTTTGATAAAACTGCTTTTATAACTCATTTAACCAATTGGGCTTTGTTTGCTACAGGATTAATTTTGCATGCAACAGGTAGTCGATTTAAGACTTTTGTTTTGTTTATTGGAGCGTTGATCTGTCTATTTATTGCTCTTAAAGCTAGAAAAAGAAAGATTTATTGGCTGTATCATTTGGATGGAATGGTTGCTTTTGTTTTGTTGGCTTTAAGCATCATCATGATGAACGATTGGAATGTTGGTTTTGATATCATTACTTGTATTTTGTATCTGCTAGTTTTGGCTTGCTTGTTTGTGGTTTACAAAGAAAAAGAAAGTTTGTTGTATAAAATTTTTCTTGGAATCAATCATGTTATTGGGGTTGCATTAATTATGTTCTCGGCATTGATGATTAGCGATTCATTAGCAATTAAAAATATTACTAATGCTTTGGTGACTACAATTATATTGTCAGTAATTGCCATTTCGGTTCCTATTTATACTTCGATAAAAAAAGAATTTGAATCTATTGATGCTTTTTTTGGAGCCAAAAAATTAAGTTTTAATGGATTGTTAGCCATTGCATTTTCATTATTTGTGATTTTGAAAAGCAATGATGTGTTAACTTATAATTTGTTTGTTGTGGTTGTTTTTGGAATTGCACTTGTATGGAGTGCATTGAAACAAAAATTTGAAAACAATACGTTTGATATTGGAAGAATTCTTTTCTATGCTTTGAGTGTTTTTATAGGTGTTTTCATTATTAAAAATCAAGACAAATCGTATTTTGATGTTGTTTTTGCTTTCGGATTAATTGCTGTTATCATCTTCAACTGGAGCATTAAACTTTTCTATAAGACCGATTTCATCATTCGATTTATTGGAATAATTGGAATGAATGCTTTGATACTTTTATTAGTTTATAAATATTTACCACATTATCAAATTATACAAATTTTTAGTGTCTTTGGAATTGGTTTATTGAACCATGAATTTCTTTGGATTACTTATAAAAAGAATAGTTTGACCACCGACAACCAAACGCTGTTGTACTTTTTCTATTATTTCTTTACCGTAATTGGAAGTTTCTTGTTCTTGTATCATGCTCCTGATTTCTCAACTACTGAAATTGGATTGACTTGTTTAGGAATTTCTGCAATTGAATTATATGTTTTATTTGCAAAACGCGTCAGAAACAATTCGGAAGAAACAGCCAAAGAATGGAACGCTTTTAATTTGATGAATTCTGAATTGTTTCTTTTTAACATTGTTGTATTTGGTTTTTCTTGTTTGCAAATGGAATATGTCTCAGTTATTTTTGGGCTTTTTGCGAGTATCACTTTTATCGGATTTGGAAAATTTGAAGAATTCAAGCGCTTTAATAACTACTCTTTTCTACTATTAATCGGTAGTGCTATTATGACAATTTATGTAGCATTTGACAATTACCATGAAAAAGAGAAAACCATTGTTTATTTAACTCAAGCAGCAACTGTTTTACTTTCTATTGGGTATTCTTATTTGCAATATAAAAGCAAAAACGAAAAAGGGAAACGATTTAGTGTTGCGTTACCTTATCTTCAAAATTTATGGATTGCGCTTTTGCTTTTCATCCAAGTAGATTTAAGTTATCTCCCGATGTTGTTTATGGTTTTAGCGTTGATTAATTTTTGGTTAATTACCAATAATAAAATCAAAATTGCATTTCATTTTGTACCTGTAATTGCCTTTTTAGCAATTGTTTTTTCTGTTTATTATAGTTTTGACAAACTCAATAGTTTTAATGCAATTGATTGGATATTACAATTAGGAAGTGTGGCATTAGGATTATTTCTTGCTATTCTTCTAAACAAAAAAGAAGAAGCAGAATCCTTGAAATTCTACTACCAAATTGTATTAAATGTTTGGCTTTCGTTGCTCATGTTTTCGCAGTTGCCACACAAATGGCTTCCAGTATTTTGGGCAGCAACAGCGATTTTGAATTTATATCTTTATTATAGAAAAATTAGCAAAGAGAAAAACATTAGCATTGTTTATTATTTGTTAGCCAACTTGCATTTAGGGTTTCTAAGTTTTAATTTTTATGAATCTAAATTCTTAGCTATATATCTTTTAATTTTTGCGCTATTAGCCGTTTATATTTATTTAGCTTATAAATGGATGGAAGAATTTAAACTTAAAAACAGTTTGCTTATTTATCCGGCCACATTAAGTATTGGATGTTTCTTATACTTAACATTTGACAAAGGTATTTTGACATTCTTCTGGATTTTAGAAGCTTTAGGCTTGCTGATTCTAGGAATTTTACTCAAAGAGAAATACTTTAGGTATGTTTCGCTTTCACTAGTTGGTTTGTGTGTAGTTCGACTAATGTTCTTTGATCTATCTACTGCAGACTTCTTGATTCGAGCTTTAGTTTTATTGGGTGTCGGTATAGTTTTATTAGTAATGAATAGTTTGTTTAAGAAGTATAAAGATAGATTTGATTAAAAAATCTTCCTTTTTTGTAACTTTTTTACAACTTAATCCGTATAACCACCTGAACACTTTAAAGTAAAGGAGAAAAAATAAATGAGACAGCTTAAAATCACCAAGCAGGTAACCAACCGTGAAACTGCTTCCTTAGACAAATACCTACAAGAAATTGGAAAAGTTGATTTGATTACTGCCGATGAAGAGGTGGAATTGGCGCAACGTATTAAAGCAGGTGACCAACGTGCTTTAGAGAAATTGACTAAAGCTAATTTACGTTTTGTAGTATCTGTTGCAAAACAATACCAAAATCAAGGTCTTACACTTCCCGATTTAATTAACGAAGGAAATTTAGGTTTGATTAAAGCAGCTCAACGTTTTGATGAAACTCGTGGTTTCAAATTCATTTCGTATGCAGTTTGGTGGATTCGCCAATCTATCTTACAAGCACTTGCAGAACAATCTCGTATCGTTCGTTTGCCATTAAACAAAATTGGTTCTATCAATAAAATCAACAAAATGTATGCTTTATTAGAGCAATCTAATGAAAGACCACCTTCTGCTGAAGAAATTGCAAAAGAACTTGATATGACTGTAAATGATGTGAAAGAGTCAATGAAAAACTCTGGACGTCACTTATCAATGGACGCCCCTCTTGTTGAAGGTGAAGATTCTAACCTTTATGACGTTTTACGTTCTGGTGAATCTCCAAATCCAGACAGAGAATTGATTCACGAATCTTTGCGTACAGAAATTGAGCGTTCGTTAGAAACCTTAACGCCAAGAGAAGCAGACGTAGTTCGTTTGTACTTTGGATTAGGCGACCAACATCCAATGACATTAGAAGAAATTGGGGAAACTTTCGATTTAACTCGTGAGCGCGTTCGTCAAATTAAAGAAAAAGCTATTCGTAGATTAAAACATACTTCAAGAAGTAAAATCTTGAAAACATATTTAGGTTAATCCTTTAAACGCAACAACAGTTTCAAAACTGTTCGTTTTTTGATTGATGATTGAAACTCCGGCTGATTACCGGAGTTTTGTTTTTTTATAATTATCTTTGCTGAAAAATTCAAACTATCTAATGAAGAATACAATTATTGCACCATCTGTTCTCGCAGCAGATTTTGCTAATCTACAACGAGACATTGAAATGATTAACAATTCTGAAGCTGATTGGTTTCACATTGATATTATGGATGGCGTTTTCGTTCCGAATATTTCTTTTGGAATGCCTGTTCTTGAAGCCATTTCAAAACATGCCAAGAAAACCATCGATGTTCATTTAATGATTGTTGATCCTGATAGATATATTAAAACATTTGCAGACTTAGGGTCCACTATTTTGACTGTTCATTATGAGGCTTGCACCCACCTTCATAGAACATTACAAGCCATAAAAGCTGAAGGAATGAAAGCAGGGGTAGCATTAAATCCCCATACAAATGTTAATTTGTTGGAAGATGTGATTAAAGATATTGATATGGTTTGCATCATGAGTGTGAATCCTGGTTTTGGAGGGCAATCCTTCATTGAAAACACTTATAAAAAAATCAAAGAACTTAAAGAAATTATTATTAGAAACAATGCTACGACTATCATAGAAATTGACGGAGGTGTGACAAATAAAAATGCAATTCAATTAGTAGAAGCTGGAGCCGATGTTCTAGTTGCTGGAAGTTATGTTTTTAAAGCTGAAAATCCGACGGCGACAATAAGTGACCTAAAAAAGATGACTTTGCTATAAAAAAATGCTCCGTTGGGAGCATTTCTTTTTTAGTATTGGTCGATTAAATATTTTATTAAATCTGTTGTGGTAACTATGCCTACCAACAAATCACCTTCCACAACAGGCAAGGCATGAAATTCATTTTTAGACAAGATTTCAGCGACTTCCCTAATACTAGTTTCTGGGGAAACTTTAACTAATTTTCTAGCCATAACTTGTTCAACAGAGAACATGTTATAAACGGTTACATCTACTTCTTCCTCATCGTCATCAACAGCATCAGCGAATGAGATTCGCAACAAATCGGTATAACTTAACATTCCCACTATTTTGTTTCCTACAACAACAGGAATATGTCGTATACGATGTTTTTTGAATAGACTTTCAGCCTTAGTTAAATCGTCTTTTAAATTTAATTTTACAACATTAGTTGTCATTATGGTTGCTACTGGAACTTTTTGTTTCATCACTAAGTTATTTTAGAATAACACTAAAATTACGATTAGAAAAGGGAAAGAAACATGATAAAAGTCACAAAGTTGAGAAGTATAATAAATTATTGAAAGTCTATTTTTTTTATGCTCAAAATACATATATCCTAAATTCAAAGTTTGGGTTCAAAAAATTCAACACCAATCCATTTTAATTATATTTGTAATATTAAACCATCAACAATGAAATCAGTAAAAAAAATAGCACTATTACTTTTACTACTACTAGTAACAATCGGTTTTTCATTTTACATCTATCTTCTTTCTACAAAACCAAAATATGAAGGTCACATCAATCTAAAAAATATTAGCAAAGAAACTACTGTTTATTTTGATGAATACGGTGTGCCTCATATTTATGCTACTAATCAAAAAGATGCAATGACGGCTTTAGGTTATGTTCATGCTCAAGACCGACTTTGGCAAATGGAACTTATGCGACGTATCGCTCCTGGTAAATTATCAGAACTATTTGGAACTAAAACACTCAAAACCGACCAATTTTTTGCTGGTATTGGAATAGATGAAAACTCAGACAGAGCGATTGCTCAATTGGATAGAAATTCACAATCCTACCAATTAACAATGGCTTACATAGATGGAATCAATCAATATATTGAAAATGGCAAAACCCCTATTGAATTTCAGCTTGTTGGTGCAAAAAAAACCAAATTCACCATTAAAGATGTCTATAACATCCTTGGCTACATGTCATTCAGCTTTGCAATGGCACAAAAGACGGACCCCTTATTAACCGATATTCGCGACCAATATGGAATGGAATACCTTAAAGACTTTGGAATAAATGGATCACTAAATACTACTCAACTTAAAAGTTATAAAGGAAAACCAAACGACTATGCTGAAATATCAAAATCGGTTGCTAATTTGATGGATCATTCACCTGTGCCAGCATTCATTGGCAGTAATAGCTGGGTAATTGGTGCACAAAAGACAAAGAATGGAAAAGTGATTTTTGCAAATGACCCACACATTATGTTTTCGCAACCTTGCACTTGGTATGAAGCACACATCAACACCCCCGATTATGAAGTGTATGGCTACTACCTTGCAGGTACTCCATTTCCTCTATTAGGTCATAATCATAAGTATGCTTATGGACTTACCATGTTTGAAAACGATGATTTAGATTTATTTCAAGAAGAAGAAAACCCAAGCAATAAAAATCAATATAAAACTATTGATGGTTATAAAAATTATGTTATTCATAAAAAAATGATCAAAGTTAAAGATAGTTCTTCCGTAACAATGACCATTAAAGAGTCCATTCACGGGCCTTTGATGAATGGTTTGTTAGCAACTCTTACAACAAAAAAACCAATCGCAATGTCTTGGATATACACCCAACAAAAAAACCAAATTTTGGAAGCTGTATATTCGCTATCACATGCCATAAATCTAGAGGATTTTCATAAAAACATTGGACTAATAGCAGCACCTGGACTAAATATTATGTATGGTGATGCACAAAATAATATCGCATGGATAACTTCCGGAAAGCTATATAAATTAAACAAATCAGTTAATGGAAACTTTATTATGAATGGTGCCAACGGTATTGATGATAAAAAAGAGTTTCTAGAGTTCTCTAAAAACCCCTCAGCAATAAACCCTCCATGGAACTATGTATATTCATCTAACAATCAACCTGAAGCTATTGACGGCTATCTTTATCCAGGCTATTACCTTCCAAGAGATAGAGCTACACGAATCAATGGATTATTAGCTCCAAAAAACAATTGGACAAGTACCGATGTACAAAAGATGATTAATGATAATACCTCTTCAACTGCATCAATTATCATTGCTAATCTAGCAAATGCATTAGATGAAAACGAACTAACCAAAGCGCAAAAACAAGCATTATCTACTTTAAAACAATGGAATGGCTCTCACAATCTTGAAGATATTGCTCCAACTATTTACAATAAATGGGTCTATTGTTATTTAAAGAATACCTTTCAAGATGAATTAGGGGAAGAAAACTTCAAAGCTTTTCTTTCTACACATATCATGAAACAAGTTATAGAAGCACAAAGCAAAAATGAATCTTCGGTATGGTGGGATAATATTAAAACGAAAGAAATAAAAGAAACAAGAGCCTTTATCTTAACACAATCGTTCAAAGAAGCCATTAATTCATTAGAAAAACAATTAGGAAACAATCAACACAATTGGAATTGGGAAAAGGTACATACTTTAGAACATCAACATCCCATAGGCAAAATAGCTGCATTAAGGAGTTTTTTCAACGTAGGCCCTTTTGGAATGAATGGCTCTAATGAAGTCATCAACAACCAATTATTCCTCTTCTCCGAAAATGGCAATTGTGAAATAAAAGGAGGCCCATCAACACGAAGAGTAATTGATTTTTCAGACATAGAAAATAGTGTAAGTATTCTTCCAACTGGACAATCGGGAAATCCAATGAGCAAACACTATAGAGACCAAGCCAAAATGTACAATACTGGTCAATTTAGAAAAATGAAAATCAACAAATTAGAAATAATAAAGACCTCTACAAAATTGGTTTTTGTCCCTAACTGAAAACAATAATTAATATTTCATTAACATTACAATTGTACTAATTTCTATCGACCTAAAAATGTAACTTCGTGCGAAAATTTTTTTTCCTATTTAGGTTAAGTAAAAAACATCTTAACTCTTTTTTAAATTTAAAAAAGGGTTGCTCGATTTCATCTATTTTATAATAATGCACATTTTATCTCAATATACTGTTTATGTTCAATTGCTAGTTTATGGTAGTGTATTAGTGTTTTTTTGGTTTTTAGAATTTTTATTATATCCTGGAAAGATTAAAGAAAAAACAAAACACACCTTCTTAAATAGCAAATTCATTTTTTTAGTGCTTCCTATTCAAATACTATTGTCATTAGTTGTCTTTAAAGTGGCAGATTGGACAAATTCAAATCATTGGGGGCTCGCTTCATTTCTGCCTGCTTCCTTGAATGTTGTTCTTTTTTTTATTGCACAATTTATAATGTTAGACTTCTTTGATTATATGTATCATATAATGATGCACAAAACACCTCTTTTCTGGAAATTCCATCAAGTGCATCACAGTGATATGGATGTTGATATTTCAACTACCTTAAGAGAACATCCAGGAGAAACATTTATTAGAGTTACCTATTTTATTCTAGTTGTTTTTATTGTTGGAGCTTCACCTTGGGTACTTATTATCAAACAATTCATCCAAAGCTTTTCAAATTTGGTGTCCCATTCTAAAATCGTATTTCCTAGAAAAGTAAACAATATTGTCTCCCTTATTTTTGTTACTCCAAATACCCATCGAGTACACCATCATTTTGAATTACCTCATACAGACAGTAACTTTGGTGATACATTAGCTATTTGGGATAGACTATTTGCAACTTTTTCAAATCTTACTCAAAACAAAATAAAATGTGGTCTTGACACTCACATGGATTCTAAAGAAAATTTGGATTTCAAAAATTTATTAGTTCGCCCTTTTAAGAAAAAGTAATACTATTGTACATCGTTTTAAATTTGATAAATTTGCAAAACCGCTTTATACAAATTAAATGCAAAATCCTCAAAAAATTGCCATTGTTGGTTCTGGATTAGTAGGAACTTTATTGGCAATCTACTTAAAAAAACAAGGACATTCCGTGCATGTTTTCGATAGAAGCCCTGATATTAGAACTATCGAATTTTCAGGTCGCTCCATTAATTTAGTAATGTCCAATCGAGGATGGAAAGCCATGGAAGATGTTGGTTTAGGAGAGGAAATAAGAAAAATAGGTATCCCTGTTGATAAAAGAGCAATTCATACTCAAGATGACACCATCAATTATCAATATTATGGTAAAGAAGGCGAAGCAATATTCTCTCTTTCGCGCGGAGTTCTAAATCGAAGAATGATAGATCTTGCTGAAGAATCTGGTGTAGCATTTTTCTTCGACCAAAAAATTTGGGATTTAACACTTTCAGAAGCAACACTTCATGTTGGCGAATCCGAAAGAGGCGAATGGAAAGACTTAAAATATGATAAAGTCTTTGGAGCCGATGGCGCATTTTCAAGAATTCGACACAGAATGCAACGTCAAAGTATGTTTGATTATTCACAAGAGTTCATGAAAATTGGTTACAAAGAATTACACATTCCTGCCAATCCTGATGGCACTCATAAAATCGATAAAAACTCTCTTCATATATGGCCAAGAGGTAATTTTATGCTCATGGCCTTGTCTAATTTAAACGGAACATTCACCTGCACTTTATTCATGCCTTTTGAAGGAGAAAACTCATTTGAACAACTAAAAGATGAAAAAAGTTTAGTCAATTTCTTCGCAAAATATTTTCCAGATACTAAAGATGTAATTCCAGATTTAGTCAAAGACTTTTTCAAAAACCCAACCAGTTATTTAGCAATAATGAAATGCTATCCGTGGACTTATGAAGACAAGGTAGCATTAATTGGTGATTCAGCTCATGCAATAGTTCCATTTTATGGCCACGGGATGAATGCTGGATTTGAAGATATCAGTATCTTAAATGAAATGATTAGTCAATATGGTGACGATTGGAAAACCATCTTCTCTGAATATGAAAAATCTCGTAAACCTAATGCGGATGCAATAGCCGAACTTTCCAGAAGAAACTTTGTGGAAATGAGTACAAAAACGGCCGATGAAAAATTTCTCTTGCAGAAGAAAATAGAAAAATGGTTTTCAGATAAACATCCTGATAAATGGATGCCATTATATAGCCGCGTGACTTTTAGCTTACAGCCTTATTCTGAAGCATTAGCTATTGGTGATTTCCAAAACAAAATCATGGAAGAAGTAATGGAAATGGACAACATTGAAGAAAAATGGAATTCCGAAGAAGTTGCAACTTTAATTTTGAATAAATTAAAAACTACTTAGAGCAAAAGCACTAATTTAAAAATAAAAATTAGTCACAAATTGCATAACTTACTACTTATTTGGAGCTATCCTATTGCATGAATCTGCCAAAGAAAATATAACTTTCGTAAAATTATATTTTTATAAGTACTAGAATTGTTAAAATTGTTAAAATATGAAATGAGTATGCTCAATAAACTGTGTCAAGTATAAAAATTGAATTAATAAAATTTTTAAATTTGACATATTATGAAAGAAAAGTTTGATTTTGAGAGTTTTTCTAAATCTGCAATAGAAAAACTACGACAAGGTAGTCCTTTAA
>CAIWKX010000186.1 GCA_903913315.1 uncultured Bacteroidota bacterium
TTAAAGGACTACCTTGTCGTAGTTTTTCTATTGCAGATTTAGAAAAACTCTCAAAATCAAACTTTTCTTTCATAATATGTCAAATTTAAAAATTTTATTAATTCAATTTTTATACTTGACACAGTTTATTGAGCATACTCACACACAATACAAGAAGTTCTTTAATTTCAGCCTAAAAGCCTTAATTTTCAGGTTCTGAACCTCAATTTTCAGGCTATTACTCTCAATTTTCAGGTTCAGAACCTGAAATTTCACGTTATTAACCTCAAATTTCAAGCAAAAAGGGTGAAATTTCAAGCTTTGAACCTGAATTTTCACCCTCTGAACCTGAATTTTGAGGCTTTGAACCTCAAAATTTAACTACTGCGTTTTCTTTTTGTAAGTACCTCTTTTAAAACGCTCACTCAAATCTTCATAAATCGGTTTCGCTGTGGGAATCCCTTTATGATGAGCTTCTCTAACCTGACCATAATATAATAATGCTCCTTGTAATGCTTCCGAACCAGCAAGCATTAGCGTATCATCTGAATCAGTCGCTAATTGTGTTGCTAAGTTGACAATAGTTTTTAGTTGAGAAACTACAGTAACATCTTTTTTAAATTCATCTTGATCCATGTAGGCAGGAACAAATTGCGGATTGGAAATAACATACTCTCTTGTTTTTTCAACAATTGCTACTGTTTTGTCTCCCAGTTTAAACATTTCTTCGCGTTCTTTAGCAGTTAATCCTTGCAAATAAGGAGCTAGTTGGTGTTTGCAATCTTGTAGTTTTGTCACTACTTCATCGATTACCGTTTGTGGTATCTCGATACTAATTTGGTTTTGTGTACTCATAGTTATTAAAATTTATAGTTAATACGAAGGATGTCTAAAAAATAAAAAGCGAATGATAATCAAAGTGACTGCTTTTTAATTTTTGTTTTTCCAAAGTAACTTCTAAAAAATAAAGACTTTTCCAAAAAGTACTCCCAACTATTCTTTCAAGTATTTTGGATTATGAAAATCAGTGGGTTAGAAAATAGTAATGTTTGCAATAGTAATTACAAAAGCGTCAGTTCGAGTGTTTTTTGTGTAGTGGTAACGGAACAAAAAATGTATCGAGAACCGTTTTTAATGAAATTTTTCTTGTTCTCAATACGATTTTGTTATGTCATAGAAATCGACTGACTAAAAATTATCATCAAAAACTAATTTCATTACATGTCTTTATTTAATTTTAAAATAAGTGCGATTCAGTTTGATTTCTTTGATTCGTTTGTCAATTTCATTTTTCTGTTTGAGTACTAAACGTTCTTCTTCTACTTTTAAAATAGCACTTAATTTAAAAACCAAAGCGGTAAAAACAAGATCTCTTTTCTTGATAATCGCACTAAAATTATCTTGTTTGTCGACTTCAAAAAAAGTATTGAGTTGGTTGAGCTGTATATAGTGGTGGCTATTGACCATTAAATAGTGTAGAATTTTTTCTTCTAATACCTCCAAATTAGCAATCGCTTTTCCGCCATAATAAAATCTGTTTTTGGAAGTCCTATAAACGATTGATTTTGACTTCAATTGCTTACTCCATTTGATGCCTAGTAATAGCAGTAGGATTACAATTGCCATCACTATGCCATACAAAACATAAGTAGTGTAGGAACTGGTGTAGAATTTTTCAGTCGCATAGGGATGTTGTAATAGGGATGGTAAAGAATGACGAGTCAACACCAATTCGTGATGATTTGCAATAGGATTCAATCCAATGATGGCATTGGAAGCGCTATCGTAATACATTTTATAGGGAACTACAAACCCCTTGTTTTTATAATAGGTAATTGTGTTTTGAAGAATATTTATTTCAATTATCGTCTCATTCGTGATATGATAAAAGTTGGTCTCTGTTTGAAAGTGGCACGAATCCATGTTGGATTTAGATAATAGCGAAAAAAGGGCGCAATTGTACTTACCCAAAAGACTCCATTTAAAAGTTTCTAGATGCAATACCCAAAGGTTATTATCGATGTCATGAGCAGTGGCTACTTTTTGTTCATGCCCGCCAAAAACATACCAGTTGGAACCTATTTTTATACCATTGGCATTGTTTCTTGGATAGGGTATTTCGTCGCTTTTGGTACTCAATTCCGACCAATCATTGGTATTGAAATGGTATTTTGTGATGAGGTTTTTATTGGTAAAAAGGCCATAGCCTCCAAAAAGACAAATTTGATGATTGAATACAAAAGGAGTCGCACCATATTGATTTTTTTGTAAAAACGAATGGTCAATTCGCACAATTGAATCATTTCTAAATTCTAAAACAGGTCCACAACCTTCATGCACCAAATAGGTGTGGTGGTTGATGTTAAAATGATAGGTATACTGGGCTAATGACTCGGGATAATCGGTATGCTTTAAAGCAATAGGATGTGCTAATGTACCTTTATATAAAAGCGAATCATTAGCGATTAGAATGGATTGACCCGAAGAAGCCTCTTTGAAAAAACAGAGGTTGGAAGTTTTTGGAATGCTTTGTCCGCAAAACAATTGAGGAAGTAGGAGGAGTAGCAGTAGGTTTTTTGGCATAAAGGAAGGCGTTTTTCAGAAACGTAAATTTACTAAAAACCTTTATTGGTTGTGCCAATGCTTCATTTTTTTGTGGGTTCTTTTTGAAATAGTAAAAGGATGCCGAGGGGCATCCTTTGGAGTTGAATATTTTAAGCATAAAGGATTCAGCTAAAGCATCGTATTTAAATGTGTTATTGACATAAGTATTGCGTTTTTTAATAACATATAAAACTATAGCTGGTTTTACATTATTTATCTTTACTCATTTTGTTAACTTTATCCATCATTTTTACTTGTCTTTCCATTATTTCTGTTGCTTTTTCAGCAGCTTTCATGTTTTTATCTAAATCATCTTTATTTACTTCATCAGAATTTATAATTGCTGCAGGGGCTTTTTTTTCTTTAAAATCAATTTTTGAATTAAGAGTGAAAGATTGGATTTCTTTGATAATATCCTCTTTTTTTGATTCACCATAATTAAAAGTAAATGTTACCCATTTATTTTCTCCTGCTTTTAGAGATAATAATTCGTCAATTGAATTACCAAAGCCATTAATTTCATCAAGATTACTTATTGGAGAAGCATTTGAATTTAATAATTGTGCATTTATACTACTTTGACCGCTTACATTTTTTACCTCAAAAGGAAGAGGTTTACTATTTCTGATGACACAAACTTTAACTTCCCATTTTTGGATGTATTTTTTAGTCATAAAATTTTCTTCTATTCCAATAAAATTTATAATAGCCTTACCATCTTTAATTTCTAAATAACTCCCTAGTTCCCCATTGATTAATGGATTTGAGCATTTAATTTCTTTAGTTGATAATGCTGGTTTAAAATTCATATTACTTTCTTTTTCATTTTCAGCAGCACAAGATTTAATATTATTAAAAATAATAAGTAGAAGCAAAGCCCCAACAATTCCTAATACAATTTTCAAAGATTTTTTCATGATTTAATTTTTAAATTAGTTTTGTTTATTTTCCAATTTACGATAGCTTATACCTTTAAAATTATAATTTGGTTCTTCATAATTAATATCTCCACCAATTGATTTATAATGAAATTGTTCTCCAAAAAAAGTAGACGCTATTTTATTTCTATAAAAATTACTTTCAATAGTGATTAAACTATAATAGGAGTTACTAGGTATTTCATTATTTTTTTCTTTTTCAAATAACTGTCTAAAAATATCCGCTTGTCCTGTTTCATTAACCACAGCTTTACCTGACTTTAGGTCTCTAACTATACTTTTGATTAAAAACCCATTTTCATATTCGCTCACTTCTTCATTATTAGCATCTTTTGTATAATATTTTCCATTAAAAAAACCACTATCATTAAAATTAATATTGGTAGTTTCGGTAATCTTTTCATTTTCTTTTTTTACAATAGTTAAATTATCAACCAAAACACCTTTTTTGAATTTAGAACTCATATTTTCTGACAAAGAGGATAACCAAGCTCCAAATTCATATTTTTTTGTTTTTCTATTATATTTTTTAGTTCTATATTTTCCTTCAACAATACAATTCCAAAGGCCATCTGGTAAACCATCTTTGTAATTTGCAATTAATTTAATAGTTGAAGTGACATAATTGCCGTTTTGGTATATATCATTATTATTATAATCATAAATCCATATCCCATTTTTTAGTCCATTTTTAAAATTACCTTGAATGTTTTCATGGTATCCTTTGTAATTACCATTACCGATAAATGTTAATTTAAAAAGTCCATTTTTAACATAATTGTGTGAGGAGTCCTCATAATAATTATAACTTACATCTGCATCTTGCCAAAGACCTTGAATTCCTAATTCTAATTTTCCTTTAAATAATTTTGTTGTTTGTGCATAATTATTATTTATACAAACAATAAAAAATAAAATTATTGAGACATTTTTTTTCATATTTGTATAATTTAAATTAATGATTTTAGTTCGATTTCTTTAATATTTTTTGGATTTCTACTTTCCAAATAGTAGACACTAATATTTACTTTTTTATATCTTGAAAAAATCATATTAATATCATTTGTGTTTTCAACATCTACTGGCATTTCAGTTTTCCATTTTTTATCTAATAAAATAGCCTCTTCCTTTGTAACAATAACAGCATGAACTAAATTATCAAGGATAGAAAAAATTGCTTCTTTACTTTTATCACATTCTTCCAAGAATTGTATAATTAGTTTTCTGGGTACTGCATGTTCGTGTCTTAATCCTTTAATACCTTTTTCTTTATAATGCTTTATTGCAGCTTTAGTCCAATAGGGCTGTCCAACATATTTGATTAATTTGTTTTCATCAGAGCGTTCACTTACCCATGGAGCCATTTTTAAATCGGCATTTTTGAAATATTCATCAACAGGGCTTTCTTTTCTATATCTATCGGCTATAGAAGTAGCTAACTTTCTTTTCATTTCTTGGTTATGAGATATAACCTTTGTTTGTGATTCAGACATAATTTTTTATTTGATTCATTGCAAAATTATCCTTTACAACTATTCGCATTTACTTCAAGTTACTTCAAGTTGCAATCGCTTTTTATTGTTAACCGTAATTTAGTATTTTTACTACCGATGAAAGGAACAGAAAAATTTATTCATAAAATTTGTAAGCAAATTGAAACTGCTGTCAATAGACCTATCAAAGGTTTTCCAGATGCTATCTGGTTATCTGATTTGTTCAAACAAAAGAAAATACCTGTTTCTGCTTCTACTATTGCTAGGCTTTATGAACTTGTTGTTGCACCTTCAAAACCTTATTTGTCCACGTTAGATAATTTGGCTAAGTTTCTTGAATATGACAATTGGGAGAATTATGTAGAAGATCAATCCACCCACCATTTTAGTTCCAATCATTTTTTGACAGAAGAAGCTAAAGGGTTTTCTCAAAGTGTTTTGGAAATGGCACTGCATTTAAAACGATATGATACCGTAGAGATGCTATTGGAAAAATATGTGTATTTTGAAAACAATCCAGTCCATTTTTCCACTGCCAATCTACTTGGTAAATATGTCAAAAAGCATAATTATGATGAAGCATTGTTGCTTGTTTTAGCCAATTCAAAAGCAGGGCGTAGTTTGTTTTACGAATGTTTTGTAGATGAAGAGAATGATGCTTTTGCAAAAGCATTGTACCATTATTATTTACCTAAAGTAACAGTTGCCCATGATATCTTTTTTGTATATAGCTATTTGCTAGCACAAAAAGGATATTCTGGTAAAATTGAAAAATCGTTATTGGAAAAATACAATGATTTAGTAAATGTAATTGAGGTTAAACAATTGCATTATCATTTGCTGTCACGCTATTTTGAATGTAAGATTCTTATAGATGGTGTTGAAAATCAATTGCAATCAAATGTCTATACTTACTTGGATAGCATTTCAAATTATGCGCATACTATACCCAAAAACGAATGGTTATTGGCACGTAATATTAGAGCATTGTTGCATTTTGGATGTAAAACAGCCCTTTTAAATCATGTTGCATTTAATGAAATTGTGAATACGACCTTAATGAAGAAAAGCCAAAATAAAAAGTCGGCGGCACTCTACATCATTCAACTGTATTGGTTGTATCGTAATAAAAAAGATACCATTGCCTACCAACCATTTCATCTGTCAATAGACTATTTACAAGGAAATTCAAAAGAAAGAATTGCTATAGAGTCTGCTACCGCTAGTTTGTACTCAAAAGGAAAAACTAAAAAACAAATAGAAGAAAATTTAAAGCAGTTTTGTGAGGAGGCTCAAATAAAATGGATTATTAATTTATTGTATTGTTGATTTACTATTTACTATAACTCGATAAAATTAAAAGGATGCCGAGGGGCATCCTTTTGGGTTTAACTAAATTATTTAATTTTAATTAAAAATAAGACTTAGAGAATGTAACTTTCCATTCTTTACTCGGGTGTGAACGTCTTTAATTTTACCCATTGCACTATTCCACATTAAATAAAAAGTTGACGCATTAGTAAACGTTAGATTACATGGTAAGTCTGTCATATTCATAAAATGGATAATAGAATATTTTTTACTGCCGGTTCTTTTGTATGTACCATGAGAAGAACCCATCATATCATCTGGTCTAGCCCAAGATTTATTTTTATTAAAAATCATTCTTGCACCTTTTTTATAATCATCAAGACCATAAACCCAAGTTCCTACTAATAAATCATCATCCGTTGCTTCCTTAAATTCAATAGAAACATCGTTTTGATTTTTTAAAACTACATTATTTCCTTTTAAAGCAAAATCAATAGTTGTAGTATTTTTATCATCAAACTTAACTTCACCATCCTCTATATATTTCCCTTCAAAACTTCCTCTAAATTTTACCAATTCAAAATTTAGATTTTGGTTTATGGTAAACAGTAAATCCGATTTAGAAGCATCTACTGGAATATAATATTTACCTGAAATAGCTTTGATAGCCTCTTTGCTTTGTGATTTTGGTTTTTCAATCTTTACTTCTTTAGGAGCTGCTTTAATCGCAGGTTTTTCAATCTCATTTTCTTTAACTTTTTGATTGCAAGAAACTGTGGTTAGAAAAGTTATAAATGCAAATAAAAATAGTGTGTAACTTTGTTTTCTTTTTTTCATGGCTATATTAGTTATTAATTTCAATATAATTTATAGTGGCGCTGCCATCATAAATTTTTGGTTTTTTAGACACAAAATCATCATAAGAAATAAGAAATTCAATAGTTGTGTTTTCAGGAAGATAGATAGGATGATAGTCGTTATTATTGTTTAAGCTCTTACTATATTTTTCAGTAATAAGGTCAGTTTTTACATTTCCATTAATGGTTTTAATAAAAACAAGAACACGGCAACTCTCTTCTCCATCATATTTGTTCTTAATTTTAAAATTTGTGAATCCATCTGATAGGATATTTTGTATCACCCATGTTTTACCACTAGGCACAGTAAATTTTGCAGTTGCATTTGTAAATTCAACTATGTTTGCTTTACCATTAAAATTTTGGGCAGCGCTTTTATTGACTGAAAATTGAAAGATAATGATTGATAGAAATAGTATAATTTTTGATTTCATAAGTTTATTTTATAGGTAATATTAGTTTAATTAATCTCCAAATTAATTTAAAAGGGAAAGCCCAAAGAGGTTTGAACAGAGAACTTTTATTATTTGTTTTGTTTTTAACTGTTTTTTCTTTTTTTTCAGATATTTTACATGGAAATCCTAAAGTAGTTACATTTCTACCAATTTTAGAAGAAACTAAACTAGAGCCTTTAGAATATTTACTATCATCTGATTTAATACTATTATATTCATTATCGTTTAGTTCAATTTCTACAAAATCCGTTTTGTACATATCGTCTCTTTGGTGCTCTTTAATTTGGAAGCGGTATTTTGACATTATTGTTTTATTTTATAGTGTTTTCAATATTTTGGGGTTAGCTATTTTAATAAAAAAAATTGGTTTGTAAGAGCTATATGGAAATCGTTCAATTTCAACTCTTTTTCCATTTATCTGCCATTTTTTTATTATAGCTTTTTTTTGGTTTATTTTAAAGTCATCCCAATTTTTAAGAATATCAAAATCACAATTAGTTAAATCTTCAATAACTAAATAGATTCTATACTTTCCTATTTCATCCTGCTTTTCATTTAATTGATAACTCAATTCATTATTACTATTATTAAAATATTGTGCATTTGAATTTATAACGGGAAATAGAAAAAAAAATATTAGTATTTTATTCAATTTTGATAGAAATTTAAAAAGTGTGTCGTTTTTTTAAAAAAACGACACACTTAATTATTTAGTCATGAAATATAACCATAAAACACACGTTGCTAGACTTAAAATGCCCCACCAAATAGTCATCACTGAACGTACTTTTTTATTAAAAAAGCATACAATTGAATATACTAATGACATTGGAATTCCAATTATCAAAGCTACTTTACTAGGAAATGTTTTAAAGAAAATTGAAATTACAATTGCCATATAAGCAATCAGAACTAAAAACATTATAAAATTTGATTTTAACTTTTTCATAGTTTTGATATTACATTCCTGCTTTAGCAATTTTACTAGCTAGTTGCATTAGTTTTGTAGCATATTTTGGATCTGTGCAATCACTTGCTTTGCTTTGCATTTCAGACGCTTTTTGGGCTAATTCCGAATATTCTGTTAGAATACTTGTATCTGTTGGATTCGCCTTGTATTTTTTTACAACTTTTATATAATCAGTAACAAATTCTTCGTAATCTGTAATGAATTGGTCGCAGTCTGTAGAATTATCAGTTGAAGTTGTATCGTTCGTAGAATTTTCAGAATTGGTATATGATTGCATATCTTTGCTAACGTCTACATCAGAATTAAGTTGAATAAATTTTATTTTTTCAGCTTCTTCTTTAGTACAAGGAATAGTAAAAATTGCCCATCCTGTTTCACCAAATTTTAATGTAGCTAGTGAAGCATTCTCACTATTATCAGTTGCTTTACCATGCGGAGAATCGTCAGCTCCTAATAAATCACAAGTAATATGGAAATAACCTCTGCTTTCTAAATCTTTTGGATTAAAATTGAATGTATTATCAGTTCTTTTAATTTGTACTTTTAATTCATAATTATATACTCCTTTCTCGATTGTTTCTTTTCCATCAGTTGTTAATTTATAAGACCCTTGAACTACTGTATAATAGTCTGATAACTCCCCTTTTACCTCTGTTGTTTTCAGTTTTACATCAAACTCTTTTTTGCTGTTACAACCAATAATTGATAATCCAATTAATAAAATTGTAATAATGCTACTAATTTTTTTCATTTGTTTTGTTTTCTAGTTTTCCTACTCTTTTGGTTTTTCGGTTTCACCCCGTTTGAAGTTTCTGGTCTCTTTTAGGTTTCAAAAATATTCCAAAAACAAATCCATTCCTTAAAGCAAATAAAGGCAAATAAAAGAGAGAGGGCTTTAATTCATTAATTGTTGCTATTTTCGTGCAATGGCACGATTACTTCAAGAACCCAAAGAGGAGCATCTAGACTATTTAAGAGAACTGATAACAAACAAGTTTTCTAAACCTATTGTTAACTCTAATGATTGTAAACTTTTGGAGGATGCTATTCAAGAAGCAAATAATCTGCGATTGTCGGTAGATACTTTAGCACGATTGTTTGGAATTAAAAAGAGCGCTTCTTCGCCATCAATATTTACATTAGACACCTGTTCGCTATATGTTGGATATGCCAGCTGGAAAGATTTAGTGATTAGTTATTTAGACCAAAATGAGTTGTATCAGAAGGCGTTGTTATTCGAAATCATGGAACATCCTATTTCATTTGATGAACTAGTTACCCGCTTAAATGAGTGTCCAAAATCAATTGCATTGTTTGAAACCTTTCGTCAAATTATGTTATTTAAAGTGCAACAAAAAGATGAAGCGTTCTTTGAAAGATTATTCGAAATAAAATTACTATTTGAATATCAGGAAAATTATAAATATGCTATTTATAACACCGTTCATCTTTTGTCAATATTGTGCCATAAACACGATTGGTTGTCTAAAATTGCAATTCAACATTATGCTAACTTATCTTATACTTTCAATTATTTTGTAGAATGGGTTGTAGTTCCTGAAAGAGCGTATTATCTGCCTCTTTTACAAAGATACTGTTATTATAAAGCCAACGATAATGCAGCTTTGTTATTTTATCATTTAATACTATGTACTTATTATGGCGAAAAAAAAGAATGGAATCTGTTTGACGCTCATTATAGAAGTATTAGCTATCTTATCATAGATTCCTACACCTTGAATAATGTATTAAAAATGCGATGGTTTGGGGTGCAATTATATTATAACATTCATCACAATGAGTTCGATTTACAAGAAGCCTTGTTAAAAAAAATAGTAAATTCAAATTACATTAATCATAATGACTCGGGGCATAGAGTAAGTAGTATTTTTATGATCTGTAATTATTTATTCATTGCAGAAAAATATGACACTATAATTACGTTATTTGAAGAGAAAACAAACGAAAGATCGGATATTTTGGGTTATTGGGCAGAGCTTAATTACAACCAACTTAAAGTGTATTATGCTTTTTCATTAGTTAGGAACGAAAGGAAAGAGAGAGCTATTGAAGTCTTTAAACAAATTAAACCCGATCGATTTGATTTGAATTTTAAAAATCGAATGATTGCGGTTTATAAATCTTTGGATGCACTGTTAAAATAGTAACAAAAACCCTCCCATCGTTGCAAGTGCTATTAAAAACCAGTCTTTCTTGTTTAGTTTTTCCCTAAAAAAATAAAGACCGACCGTAAGAATAATTAGTTCAAATAATAAACCAATAAGAATATTCAAACTAACAGGAAATTGAGTTAAAGTGAAATTACCTAACAAACTTCCCCCCGCGACAAGAAAACCCATAAGTGAGCAAAACAATAGTTCTTTATTCTTTGGTTTAGGAGGGACTATTTTTCTTTCTTTAAAAACAAGCAATCCAACACAGGAAACAAATACACACAATTCGAGTATCACACTAAAATTAAGTACACCAAACTTTTTAATTGGAATTAAGTAAAGCACAAAGGATATTCCCCAAATAATATTAAATAATAAAGTCAACAGTACTTCTTTGGAAAGATTAAAATTGACTAATTTATCTTTTTGATGGAGAAACAGACCTATAAATACTAATAATAATGCGATGTATTTAGGGGTGCTTAATGATTCGTTGAAAATCAACACAGAAGTTATAATTGTAAATAAAGTTGAAATTCCGTTTAAGGGAGCAATAAAACTTAATCTCCCTTTTTGCAAAGCTTCTGTGTAGAAATAGAGTCCCCAAAAACTAAAAAAACAAATAGAAATACAAACAACCCAATCTTTATAAGTATTTGCAGAAATAATGGTGTTAAAATTTTCAATTTTATTATATAGAAAATAATATTGAAGCAACAAAAAGAAAAATAATGTCACAATAACCCTGTAGAATATGTAATGATAATTTCTATTTCCATTGCTCAATAGTTTCTTCCATACTATTCCAGAAAAAAGAAAAAATACAGAAGAAATTATTTTTAAGAGTAATGATGTTTTAAAATCGAGCATTTACTTTTAATAGATTTATTTTTCAAATATAAGAATCTTTTAACTGTATCATTATTTGCAGTTTCATTTCTTTAAACGGTTATAAATTTATCTATCTCAATTTAGCAAATTATTAATTCGGGGATTCCTCAACTTTCCGTAACTTTACGCTTCAAAATTATTTATAATGGACTTTATATATCAAGATCCGTATCCAATTTTAAAAGACGATACGCAATACAAAAAATTAACTTCAGATTTCGTAAAAATAGAAAAGTTTGGTGACAGAGAAATTCTAACTGTTGACCCCAAAGGATTAGAATTGTTAGCACAAGAAGCCATGAATGATGTTTCATTTATGTTACGAACAGCGCATTTGCAAAAGCTAAATAATATTTTAACCGATCCAGAAGCGACAGATAATGATCGATTTGTAGCTTATAATTTATTGCAAAACGCATCGGTAGCTGTAGAAGGACAACTACCTTCCTGTCAAGATACTGGAACAGCCATAGTAATGGCAAAAAAAGGAGAAAGCGTTTTCACGGGAGTTGATGATGCTGAATGGTTATCGAAAGGGATTTTTAATACGTTTCAAAATAAAAATCTTCGTTACTCACAAATTGTTCCAATTTCGATGTTTGAGGAAAAAAATTCAGGTTCCAATCTTCCAGCACAAATTGATATTTATGCCAAAAAAGGAACTTCTTATGAGTTTTTGTTTCTAACAAAAGGTGGTGGTTCTGCCAATAAAACGTTCCTATATCAAAAAACAAAATCGTTATTGAATGACAAGTCGATGGAGGAATTTGTTCGTGAAAAAATTAAAGATTTAGGCACCTCTGCTTGTCCGCCATACCATTTAGCCTTGGTTATTGGAGGAACTTCTGCGGAAGCTAATCTTGCTGCAGTCAAAAAAGCATCAGCAGGATATTTTGACAATTTGCCAACGACAGGAAATATGGCTGGTCAAGCCTTTCGTGATTTAGAATGGGAGCAAAAAGTACTTTTATATTGTCAAGAAAGTGCTATTGGTGCACAATTTGGCGGGAAATATTTTGCGCACGATGTACGCGTTATTCGTTTGCCACGTCATGCTGCTTCTTGTCCGGTTGGATTGGGAGTTTCATGTTCTGCAGACAGAAATATAAAGGGAAAAATCACTAAAGACGGTATTTTCTTGGAACAATTGGAAGTAAATCCGCAGCAATTTTTACCTGCTGTTCCACCACATTTGGAAGCGGCAATTGAGGTTGATTTGAATCGCCCAATGGCAGAAATTTTAGCTGAATTATCTAAATATCCAATTAAAACCCGATTGAAATTGAACGGAACATTGATTGTAGCGAGAGATATTGCTCATGCTAAAATTAAAGAATTGTTGGATTCAGGAAAACCTATGCCAGAATATTTTAAAAACCATCCCGTGTATTATGCAGGACCAGCAAAAACACCTGATGGAATGCCTTCGGGAAGTTTTGGTCCAACAACTGCAGGACGAATGGATGTGTATGTAGAAGAGTTTCAAAAAGCAGGTGGAAGTATGATTATGCTAGCTAAAGGAAATAGAACTAAAGAAGTTATGGAAGCTTGTAAAACTTACGGTGGATTCTATCTTGGCTCCATTGGAGGACCAGCGGCGATTTTAGCTCAAGATAATATTCTAAAAGTTGAAGTGGTTGATTTTGAGGAACTAGGAATGGAAGCCGTTCGTAAAATAACGGTTAAAGATTTTCCCGCCTTTATTATTACTGATGATAAAGGAAATGATTTCTTTGCTAACTTATAAAAATAATTAGCCAAAGATTCACCGATTATTGTACTTAATCGGTGAATCTTTAATTTTTAAAAATAA
>CAIWKX010000187.1 GCA_903913315.1 uncultured Bacteroidota bacterium
CAGATTCTAAAAGTCAATACGGAATTCCAAATTATATGACGACGAGGGTTTTTAATGTAAAACTGACAGCACGATTGTAAAATTTCATTAATTTTGATTCTCTAAAACTTGTTTCCAATGAAAAATAGTTCAAAATATAGTCTTCTTTTTTTACTGATACTTATGGTAAGTTGTCAACATGAAAAAGAAAAACAAAAATTGACATACGACACTACCAATAAACAAAAACCAGCAGCAAAAGTTGATGCGACGCAAATTAAGGTAGCCGATTTACCAATCAACTTTACTGGAACTACCGTTTTGCTTCATCCCGTAGGTGATTTGAATATTTATGGGAGAGACAACAATCTTAAATATGAATCTTCATCTCGTAGCGAACCACAGCAGAGTTTTACCGTGTCTAATAATAATGAATATGAAATTTCAGGTTATTTAGAAAATATAAAATTTCAAGAAATTGGACAAGATTCGATTAAAGCTTTGACGGACAAATCCATTCTAATTGAAACTGCTACTTATCTCAAAACTATTGCCGACAAAACCAAAAAGCAATTGATAGTATATACACTTTCTGATACGGATACCAACAAAGACGGCAAAGTCGATAGCAACGATATTAAATCCATTTACATCAGTACGGTCAAAGGAGAGAAATTTACCAAATTATCTACTGATTTATTCGAATTAATAGACTGGAATGTCATCGAAGCACAAAACCGTATCTATTTTAGAACCATTGAAGACATTAATAAAAATGGAGCTTTCGACAAAGATGATAAAATCCATTACTACTACCTCGAACTTCTTGCTAAAGAATGGAAAGCACAAGAATATTTCCCAATTAAATAAAATACTACCGATTTAGTTTTCATTTTTGTGTGTTTAAATCTCAAAAAAGTTAATTAATATCTCAAAAAAGTAAATTAAATTATCATTAATGCTAATTAAAATCTCAAAAAAGTAAATTTAATTATCATTAATGCTAATTAAAATCTCAAAAATGTAAATTAAATTACCATTAATGCTATTTAAAATCTCAAAAATGTAAATTAAATTATCATTAATGATATATAATATCACATTAATGTGAATTATGATAGCAAAAATGTAATTTAATTATACTTAATTGTGTAGAAAGTCGTTTAAATAGTTACAGTAGTTGGATAATCTTACTACAGCTGACATTTTCGAAAAAAAGTTATTCTACTGTTAGCTAAAAAGAAGTCGAGTAGTGTTTTGATAAGCAGTAAATAGGGTTATTTCTTAAATCAAAATATCGCTTTCCAAATCGGATTTTTCTATTTCAAAATCAAAGCCGAGTTTTGAAACTAATTCAATTACCAATTTTTTATACCAATTCTCTGATTTAGGATGAATGTAGATTTTCTCAATTAATTCATTGATGTCAATATCGATTTTTAGTCCATCATTAATCTTAATTTCTTGTTCGGATAAATCCGATAGTATTCGAACTTCACGTTCATATTGAAAACTTTTTCGTTTGAATAAAAAAGGAAAAAATAAATCGTCAAAAGGAATGTATTCTTTTTTATAATCGATATAATTCACTTCACCAATAAATTGTTGCGATTCTTTTTCAACTGCTAAGGCTTTTTGTAATCGCCCCACTGTGGATTGAATGGCTAATCCTTCACTGTTTTGTGTAAAGATTTGCCACATAGCAAAAGACTCATATTCGTTGATGTGCCAACTGCTAATCACTACTTTTTCACGGTGGGATTTATAGTATTTCAAAAAGGTAGTGTTATTTTCCGAAAGTCGTTTGATTTCCTCAAAAGTAGGTTCGCTAAAGGTCCCCTCATATTGATCTTCAAATTTATCCGAACGCGACATAAACAATTTTCGGGAAATCAATAAATCCAAAAACTTTGACAAATCCAAATACTTCCAAACAATCGTATTTGGATTTTCTGGAAGATTGATATTGGGATTGTTTTGATACACTTAATTAGGATTCTAAACTTTGCAATGTTACCAAATTGGCGTAAGTACCATTTTTAGCTAATAATTCCGAATGAGTTCCTTGTTCAACAATTTCGCCTTTTTTCATAACTACAATCAGATCTGCTTTTTGGATAGTTGAAAGTCTATGCGCAATAACAATTGATGTTCTGTTCAGCATCATATTTTCTAATGCAATTTGAACCAATTTTTCACTTTCTGTATCCAATGCAGAAGTAGCTTCATCCAATATCATAATTGGAGGGTTTTTCAAAACCGCACGAGCAATATTCAATCGTTGTTTTTGTCCGCCCGATAGTTTGTTTCCAGCATCACCAATATTGGTATTGATTCCGTTAGGTAAATCTTTTACAAACTCATAGGCATTGGCTACTTTCAAAGCTTCAATGATTTCTTCATCGGTAGCATTTTGCTTGCCAATAAGAATATTATTTTTAATAGAATCATTAAAAAGTATGGAGTCTTGAGTAACCAATCCCATCAAATGACGCAAAGATTCCATAGTCATGTCTTTAATATCAACTCCGTCAATTTTGATGTTTCCTTCATTGACATCATAAAAGCGCGTGAGTAAATTGGCAATGGTACTTTTTCCACTTCCCGACTGTCCTACTAATGCAACTGTTTTCCCTTTTGGAACTTTAATGGAGAAATTCTTTAACACATTCTCATCTTCATACCTAAAATTGATGTTTTCTAAAGTAATGTTTGCCTCAAAAGATTCTTTAATAATGGCATTGGGTTTATCGGTAATCGTGTTTTCCACTTCGAGTACTTCAAAGACACGTTGCGCTGCAGCCATACCACTTTTAACGGCGTAAGTCGCTTTAGAGATAGATTTTGCAGGCGTTAGAATGTTGTAAGCTAATCCCATATAAGCAAGAAATTGCGCTCCTTCGAGTACCGCTTTTCCACTCGGTAATTTATCAACTAATACCATGTTTCCTCCAAACCAAAGTAAGACCGCAATAACAATAATTCCCATAAACTCACTGAATGGAGAGGCTAAATTGTTTTTTCTTCCGATACTATTTGACAATTTCAACAATCGAGTAACAGAATCGTTAAATTTAGTTTTGAAACTACCTTCTGCATTATAACTTTTTACCACCTTTAATCCAGAAAGACTTTCTTCTACGATTGAAATTAAGTAACCGCCTTCATATTGTGCTCTTTCCGATTTTGATTTTAATGATTTCCCAATTTTAGAAATAATAAACCCGGAAATTGGAATAAAAACAAAAACAAAAATGGTCAATTTCACACTAATAGCAAACATAGCAATTATTGTAAAAAGGATAGTCATGGGTTCTTTTACAATTAACTCCAATATCGAAAAGAAAGAATTTTGAACCTCATTAACATCACCCAACATTCTGGCCATTATATCTCCTTTTCTTTTCTCAGAATAGTAAGAAACTGGTAAATCAATAATTTTATTAAACATGTGAGTTCTTAAATCTTTCAAGACGCCATTTTTTAAATGCATCAAATGATTAGAAGCTAAATAGTTAAATAAGTTTTTAAATAAAAAAGTAATAATTACTAGACTAACAACCAATATTAAGGAGAATTGAGGGCCGTCTGTTTTTGATAAAGTATTCATTTGAAAATACAAATAATCCTTACCATATTTGCCAATATCCCAAATGGATTTATAAACAGGTTCTTTGATTACTTTGTTCTCATTTTTAAATAAAACATCCATCATTGGAATCAATGCAATGAAGGATAAAGTGCTAAAAAGGGCATAAAGAATATTATAAATCACATTCCAAAAGACATGAAATTTATAAGGCTTTACAAAGGGAAATATTTTCTTTAAATTTTCGTCCATTAGTTCAACTGCATCGCAGCTATTATGTTTTTAATTTTAGTGTCCAATAGTTTTTCTACTTCTTTGGTGTTTTCTACGTTATCTAAAGGAGCGTTTACACTAAAGTAGAATTTAATTTTAGGTTCGGTTCCACTAGGGCGAGCACAAATTTTAGAGCCATCTTCCAAATAATAAATCAGCACATTCGATTTTGGAATAGAAATAGGTTCAATTTCAGTGGTAAACATATTTTTTGAAGTCGAATTATCATAATCTTCAATGCAAACTACACGTTGTCCATCAATTTCTGCAACTGGATTGTCACGTAAATCAATCATCATTTGATTGATTTCTTTCAATCCATCCATTCCTTTTTTAGTTAAAGAAATTAAGTGTTCTTTATAGAAACCAAAGTCAACATATAAGTTTAATAATTCCTTATACAAGGAACTTCCAGCCGCTTTAGCTTGTGCGGCAATTTCACAAACTAATAAACATGCACCAACAGCATCTTTATCGCGAACGGAATCACCTACCATATATCCGAAGCTTTCTTCTCCACCACCTATGAATTGTAGTTCAGGAAAATCTTTGATAAATTTGGCAATCCATTTGAATCCAGTCAATCCCACTTTACATTCCACATTATAGACAGATGCTAATTCCAACATCATCGGTGTTGAAACAATGGTAGAACCAATAAATTGTTTTCCATCAATTTTTCCATTGCGTTTCCACTGTTCTAATAAGAATGCAGTCATGATAACCATAGTCTGATTTCCATTTAACAAAATCATTTTACCATCGGTATCACGAACAGCTACCCCTAAACGATCGGAATCAGGGTCGGTTCCAATAACAATATCTCCACTAATTTTATCTGCCAAAGCTAGTGCCATGGTCAATGCTTCTGGTTCTTCTGGATTGGGTGATTTAACCGTTGGAAAATCACCATTAGGCACTTCTTGTTCGGGAACTATGTTTACATCAGTATACCCCGCTTTTGCTAAAACTCCTGGGATTGCTTTAATTGAAGTCCCGTGTAATGAGGTATAAACGATTTTTAGATTTTCTTTAGCAGAAGAGGGTGTGTTAAAACTACAATTCTCTACTGTTGATTTTGCAAATGCAGCATCAACTTCAGAATCGATATATTCAATCAAGTTTTCGTTCGCTTTAAAATTGATTTCACTATAATTTAAGGCCTCTATAACTTGAATAATTTCTGAGTCTTGTGGAGGCACTAATTGGCCACCATCTTGCCAATATACTTTATAGCCATTATATTCGGGTGGGTTATGTGATGCAGTTAAAACAATTCCAGCATGGCATTTTAAATATTTTAAAGCAAACGATAATTCTGGGGTTGGACGCATATCCGAAAATAAATACACATGAATGTCATTTGCAGAAAAAACATCGGCAACCACTTTTGCTAAAGTATCGCTATTATGACGGCAGTCGTATGCAATAACTACTTTTAAAGATTCATTAGGAAATGTTTTTTTCAAATAATTAGCAATTCCTTGTGTATTTTTTCCAAGTGTGTATTTGTTGATTCGATTGGTTCCAACGCCCATGACACCGCGCATACCACCAGTTCCAAACTCTAAGTTTTTGTAGAAACTTTCTTCTATTTCTGTAATGGATGAAGTCATCATTTTTTTAATAGCTTCATGAGTTTCATGGTCAAATGTTGGCGTTAACCATTCCTTTACTTTGTCTAAAATATTTTGTTTGATTTGCATAGTAATAG
>CAIWKX010000188.1 GCA_903913315.1 uncultured Bacteroidota bacterium
ACATTTGCTGGATGACTTTGGCAAATTCAAAATGGGTAAATCGTGTATTTATATTAAAAAGCTATCCGACATCAATATACCTGTACTTGAAAAAATGTGCAAAGCAACAATAGAATACTTAGAAGAACACCATGAGTGCGCATGTAGAGAAAAATAATGCCGAGGCTAATAAGTAAAAAAAATCTACTCGTACCAAAGGTAGCTTTACCCAAACCTATAGCACATTGTAATAGTTTTGATAATTGAAAATAAAAAACTATTTTTAATAACTTAAATAGTTCGTGTTAAACCCATTATTAATAAACCCACAATTCCAATCCAATGAAAAAAATAGTACCCCTACTTGCAGCCGCAACGCTACTGATAGCCTGTAACGATACCAAAGAAGATGTAGTAAAACAACCTACTAAAGACGGGTCTATAGAAGCCTTGTTGACCACCAAACATGAAGAAGGCTATGATATTATGACTACGCAATATAAGGTTTGGGTAAAAGGAAAGGTGGCCAAATTGATTTCAAAAACGGATACAATTCCTTCGCTAGGCACCACAACTGAAGAAGGGGAAGACAAAGATGGCAACACACAAAATCTTGTGGTTCCGAAAGATTATGAATTTTTCATCACTGTAAAATAATCGCAAAATGAAAAAAAGTAAAGTCATCTCTTTTGCGCTGATCACCGCTGCATTAGCTTCTTGTCATAAAGAAAATAAAAATAATGATTGGAACACAGATAACAAAAAAGTATATATGCGTTCCGACTCCACGGCAGCCTATTCGAGAAGTTATTTTCACAACGACGGTTTGCTTTGGTATTATGCGTTTCGCCCTTATGGCTATTATAATAATGGTAGCTATAGTAGAACCGGATATTATAGTTCGGGTATAAGTGAGAGTTCTAATATTGGTGCTAGTAGTGCCAAAAGTAGCATTGTGAGAGGTGGTTTTGGTGGTGGTGGATTTTCTGTTTCATCTTAATTTTAAAAGCAAATGGAAAGAATTATTTGTAGCCCTCGTAATAATTGGCAAAGTAAAGTGGAGAAACTAGGTTTTGGTTTTCATTCCACCAATGTTCCTTATTGGGATGAATCTGCCTATTATAAAATAACAATGCAGGAAGTGTTGTCTATAGAAAAAGCTACAGCCGAACTTTGGGACATGTGCCTTAAAGCGGTTCAATTTGTTATCGACACTAATGCCTATGCACAATTTCACATACCCGAAAATTTTATAGAACATATCGAACGTTCCTGGAATGAAGATCATCCCGCCATTTATGGACGATTTGATTTTGCTTATAAAAACGGACAATTAAAATTATTAGAGTTTAATGCCGATACGCCTACTTCTATTTATGAAGCCGGAATTGTGCAATGGTTTTGGTTGCAAGATTTTGATACTAGTTTGGACCAGTTCAATTCTATTCATGAAAAACTTATTGATTATTGGGGGTATTTAAAAGAGTATTTATACGATGATACGCTTTATTTTACTTGCGTAAAAAGAAACTTAGAAGACTTGACCACCGTTGAATATTTAAGAGATTGTGCTATTCAAGCAAAAATAGATACGAAGCTGATTTTTATTGATGATATCGGTTGGGACGAAGATAAAAAAGTCTTTGTGGATATGGAAGACAATGAAATTAAAAACATTTTCAAACTCTATCCTTATGAATGGTTAATTAATGAAACATTTGGTCAAAATATTTTAGAAGACCAAAACAGGGCTTTATGGATTGAACCTAGTTGGAAAATGATTTTATCGAACAAGGCCATCCTTCCAATATTATGGCATTTGTTTCCTAATCATCCCTTATTATTAAAATCGTATTTTGATAAAGGTGATTTGGTAGAATATGCATTAAAACCTATTCTTTCAAGAGAAGGAGCCAATATCCAATTGGTAAAAGGAGATACCATAATAGAAGAAACAACAGGTGAGTATGGCAAAGAAGGTTATATTTATCAGGAATTGTTTGAGTTGCCAAAATTTGGCGATAATTATGCACTAATAGGAAGTTGGGTTATTGGACAACAACCCGCAGGAATAGGTATAAGAGAATCAAATAATTTGATTACCAATAATGTTTCTAGATTTATACCCCATGCAATTGTAGGGTAAAAGAATACGAATCAAAAAAGGTTGTTGAAACAAAGTCAACAACCTTTTTATTTATAGTTTGGTTTAGTCACTATTTCAATATTCTAAATTCACATCGTCTGTTGATAGAATGTTCGGCTTCGGTACAATGATCGCCACATTTAATCAAAGGCATACTTTCTCCAAAACCTTTAGAGCGTAATCGTTTTCTATCGATTCCTTTGCTTACAATGTATTCTAGTGTCGAAGCAGCTCTATTGTTGGATAATATTAAATTGTACATCTCAGAGGCTCTAGAATCGGTGTGCGCACCCAATTGTATTTCCATCTCTGGATATTTGTTCAATAAAGCAACCAAGACATCTAATATTTTTGCAGCAGGCTCTTTGATATTCCATTTGTTTAAATCAAAATAGATGTTTTCCAATTCGATATACACATACCCATCTTTTTTAGTAACCACAATATCTTCGGCATCATCATACGATTCTACTTCCAATTCAATATTATAGGTAATCTTCCCTTCTGGATTAGTGGTGAACACCTCGCTATGTGGAATGTATAAATCTCTTTTGGCTTCCAATCGGTATTTCTTATTCGGTTTGGTATTAAAAAAGTAATCGGCTTTTGATCCTACTACCATTTGTCCTACTAACTTATTGTCTTCATCATACAAAGCCACAGTAGTTCCGGGCAATAACTCTTTGGATACTTTATCGTGTACATCCCCGCCTACTAAGTAACGTCTTTCGTTTTCTTTTCTAATAAAACTGTATAAATTATCCGATCCTTTTCGGTTGGAAGACAAATAGCCTTTGTTATTTTTTTCGTCCACTACATAAGCAAAATCATCTGCGTTGCTATTGATAGTTTGCCCAAGATTCAAAGGTTTGGTATACACTCCATTGAAGTTTTTACTCATAAAGATATCTAATCCTCCTAGACCTTCATGCCCATCAGAAGCAAAATACAAAGTACCATCTTCGCTCAAAAAAGGAAATTGTTCACGGTGAATAGTATTGACGGTATCACCAAGATTTATAGGTGTGCCATACGTACCATCGGCATTGATATCCACATAAAAAATATCCATAGAACCGAGAGTTCCAGGCATATCACTAGCAAAATACAAACGTTTTCCGTCTTTGGTTAAAAAAGGATGCTCGGTGGAATAGACATCACTTGAAAAAGGAGTCTCGGTAATATTAGCCCATTCGTTATTAACCAACTCAGCTTTAAATATTTTGACAGAGGCAAATTTCTCATTGCCTACTTTTACTCTTTTTGAGTTGGTACGACTAAAATACATTGTTTTGCCATCTTGTGAGAAAGTAGCATTACTCTCGTGTGTTTTGGTATTGATTTTATCAGAAAATGGTTTGATATTCTCTAACTGTCCATCACTAGATATTGTGGCTTCAAACAAATCCAAATAGGGTTTTTGATTCCATCCAAAAACAGCTTTGCCATTATTTCGCAAAGAAGCAAAAACTACTTTATCTCCAAAGAAAGACAATCCAAAATCGCCATTGGAAGTGCTTTTAGACATGGTTTGAATTTCATAATCAAAAGGCACAATGTTGTCTAGATTTTCAATAAACTTTTTAGTATCTACCGTATATTTTAAATACTGACTCATAATCTCATCTGCCTTTTCAATGTCTTTATTGCCTTTTAAAGCATGGGCATATTTAAAATAGGATTCGGGTTTCAAACTGTCTTTAAACGAAAGAAACAACTGTCCGTAGTTTTTGACTGCTAAATCCATTTGTGAATTATTATAATAACAATCCCCAAGATTTTGAAGTACTTCTCGAGTGGGTTTTAAGGTTTCATACATTTTGGCTGCCTCAACATAAGAGCGATTGACAAACAACTGATTGGCTTTCTTCAAAGAGCCTTTCTGTCCCAAACAACTGAAACTCAAAAATAATATGAAAGTATAGGTATATAAATTTCTCATTGTTTTCGTTTTAGAAAAATCGTGGTGATTTATCATATCCATTGGTATTCTGATTTTTATTTCCAGATTTGCTCAAATCAAACAAGACCATGACTTCGTGTGACCCCGAATTAAAACGTCCTAAATTTGACAAAGTATAATCATAAGCATAGCCTATACGCAATGCAGGAGTAACTCTAAAATTTACTAAACCACTCATCGAATCACCCAAACGGTAACCAAGACCTGCTTCAAAAATATTGTTAATCAAGACATTCCCTGTTACATCAACAGACAACGGCGCACCAGCAACAGCTTTGGCCATAAAGGCTGGTTTGAATTTTAAATTGTCATTGAGCGTGAATACATATCCTCCAGTTAAAAAATAATGTACGGCTTCTGTACCTGTTACGACAATACCGTCTTTTTGTTCTAATTGTTTTGAAGTAAGTACATTTGGCGCCGAAAACCCTATATAATAATTCTGACTGAAATAGTAAGCTCCTACTCCAACATTAGGAAAGACTCTACTTAAATTAGTAGCAAAGGCTTGATCGGGCAAAGCATCGGAATAGACAAATCCGTTAAAATTGGTACTAAAAAAAGTAGCTCCTGCTTTTAATCCAAAAGACAATTTGTTTTTCTCACTAACGGGTAATACATAAGCAAAGTCAGCAAACACATTACTGTTTTTAACAACGCCTCCTATTTCATCATGAACTACCGACAAACCTCCTTCTACTCTTTTCCCTAAAGCGGAATGGGCAAAAAAGGAACCTGTTGTTGGACCACCTACAGAACCAACCCATTGCGCTCTATAGATACCACCTAAGTTGATGAGATCAGCATCATCGGTTGCATACGCTGGATTTACAACACTCATATTATACATATATTGTGTGTATTGCGGATTCTGTTGCGCTGATGAAAGTAAGCACATAAATAATGTACTTACTAGTATCAGGTATTTTATATTTTTATTTTTCATATTCATCAATAGCTTTTTCAAATTATCTACTTAAATAGACTCTTCCTTGTAATGCTTTTCTATTACCATCATTAAATTCGATAATAAAGAAGTAAACCCCCGTAGGCAATAATCCATCTCCAATGGTCAATCCTTCACTAGATTTTCCATTCCAATTAGGAGTGTTGATGTTGCCTTTATAAAGTATACTTCCGTATCTATTATAGATTTCAAGAGTAAAATTCGGATATAAATCAGCCAAGTTCTTAACCACAAACTCATCATTTATACCATCACCATTTGGAGAAAATCCATCAGGAACAATAATATCTACTGTTGGACAAATAGCTACCGTAACCGAAGCTGATACAGGAGAACAAGCAGAAGTTATGGTATACGTATAAATTCCTGCAGCATCAAAAGCTGGGTCAAAAATTCCAGTACCACTATGTAGCGTTGGAGTCCAAACTCCTCCAGTTTGTGGGGTACCACCTAAACTTAAAAATAAATCTTGTGGCGTTGGATTGTTACAAATGGTTAGAGTACCACTAGTTCCTGCATCAGCAACTGGATTTATAGTAATACTCATAGTTGTTGTTGTAGCACATTGACCTGCTGTCGGCGTAAAAGTATATACTTGCGTTCCCAAGGTAGCAGTTGAAATAACAGCTGGTGACCATGTTCCTGTTATACCCCCATTAGATGATGCCGTTGGTAAAGCATCAGGCGTCATATTTTGACAATAAGGTCCTAGTGCCGTAAATGTTGGAAGTACTGGTGCCGTAATCGTAACACTCATGGTAGTAGTGGTAGCACACTGTCCTCCTGCTGGCGTAAAGGTATATACTTGTGTTCCTACTATAGTAGTCGAAATAACTGCAGGTGACCATGTACCTGTTATACCACCATTAGTAGAAGTAGCTGGTAAGGCATCTGGAGTGGCATTCTGACAATAAGGCCCTACTGCAGTGAACGTTGGAACAGTTCCTGTGATTGTCACATTCATTATAGCAGTTGTAGCACATAATCCTGTTGTTGGTGTAAATGTATACGTTTGTGTTCCAACAATAGCGGTTGAAATAGTAGCGGGTGACCAAGTTCCTGTTACGCCATTAATAGAAGTCGTTGGTAAAGCATCCGGAGTAGCATTTTGACAATAAGACCCTAATGCTATAAACGTTGGAACGGTAGGTGCATTAATGATAACACTCATAGCAAATGTTGTAGCACAAAGACCTGTAGTTGGCGTAAAAGTATATACTTGTGTCCCAACTGTAGCGGTTGAAATAGTAGATGGTGACCAAATTCCAGTGATGCCATTAACAGATGTGGTTGGTAATGCATCGGGTGAAGCATTTTGACAATAAGGTCCTAATGCCGTAAACGTTGGAACATTTGGGGCATTAACAATTACATTAATTGTAGTTGGCGTTGCACATTGCCCTGCCGTCGGTGTAAACGTATACGATTGTGTTCCCACAGTAGCCGTTGTAATAGCTGAAGGTGACCATGAACCAGTGATTCCATTACTTGAAGTGGTAGGCAAAACATCTGGAGTAGCATTTTGACAATAAGGTCCTAATCCGGTAAAGGTTGGAACAGTTGGGGCGTTTATAACAACACTCATAGAGGTAGTTGTAGCACAAAGACCTGTGGTTGGCGTAAACGTATACACTTGTGTTCCTACGGTATCCGTTGCTATAGTGGATGGTGACCACGTTCCTGTGATTCCATTAACTGAAGTTGTTGGCAAAGCATCAGGAGTAGCATTTTGACAATAAGGTCCTAAAGCAGGAAACGTCGGAATTGTTGGAACGGTTATAGTAACACTCATAGTTGCTGTGGTGGCACATTGCCCTGCAGTCGGCGTAAAAGTATAAGTTTGTGTTCCTACAATAGTAGTATCAATTGTAGCTGGTAACCAAGCACCTGTAATTCCATTACCTGAAATTGCTGGTAAAGCATCTGCAGTGGCATTCTGACAATAGGGTCCTAATGCCGTAAACGTTGGAACAGTTCCTGTAACGGTGATACTCATGGTAGTAGTGGTAACACAAAGTCCTGCGGTTGGTGTAAACGTATAAACCTGTGTACCTACCGTAGCCGTTGAAATGGTAGAGGGTGACCAAGTTCCTGAATAGCCATTATCAGAAGTAGTTGGTAAACTTCCTGGTACATCATTTTGACAATAAGGTCCTAACGCCGTAAAGGTGGGTACTATTGGTGCCGTTATAGTAATACTCATGGTGGTGGTGGTGGCACAAAGTCCAGCTGTTGGTGTAAAAGTATACACTTGTGTCCCAACAGTAGCCGTTGAAATAGTAGCCGGTAACCAAGTACCAGTAATACCATTACCTGAAGTAGTGGGTAGAACATCAGCCACTGCATTCTGACAATAAGGTCCTAATGCGGTAAACGTCGGAACTATTGGCGCCGTAACCGTAATACTCATGGTAGTTGTAGTTGCACATAGTAAAGCTGTCGGCGTAAAAGTATACACTTGTGTTCCTACAGTGGTGGAATCAATAGTGGATGGTGACCAGGTTCCTGTAATACCATTACTAGAAGTCGAAGGTAAAACAGCTGGAATAGCATTCTGACAATAAGGTCCTAATGCGGTAAAGGTGGGAACTAAAGGAGCTGTAATGGTAATACTTAATGTGGCTGTTGTGGCACAAAGCCCCGTAGTGGGTGTAAACGTATAATTTTGTATGCCTACAGTTGTCGTATCAATAGTCGCTGGCAACCAAGTTCCAGTGATTCCATTATTTGACGTGGCAGGCAAAGTATCTGGAACTGCATTTTGACAATAAGGTCCAAAATTCGAAAAGACTGGAACTATTGGAGCTGTAATCGTAACACTCATAGTAGCAGTAGTAGCACACTGACCCGCAGTTGGTGTAAAAGTATAAACTTGTGTTCCTACAGTGGTGGTAGCAATAGTGGATGGTGACCAGGTTCCTGCAATGCCATTGTTAGAGGTTGTTGGTAAAGCATTTGGAGTTGCATTTTGACAATATGGTCCTAAAGCTGTAAACGTTGGAACTATACCATTAATGGTGATACTCATAGTAGCTATCGTAACACATTGTCCAGCCGTTGGCGTAAATGTATAGATTTGGGTACCAACAGTAGCAGTTGAAATAGTCGAAGGCGACCAACTACCGGTATAACCATTTAAAGAAGTCGTTGGTAAAGTTCCTGGTATATCATTCTGACAATAAGGTCCTAAAACGGTAAAGGTTGGCAGAATTGGAGCCGTAATAGTAATACTCATTGTGGCAGTAATAGCGCAAAGTCCTGCTGTTGGCGTGAATGTATAAACTTGTGTTCCGACAGTAGCTGTTGAAATAGTAGCGGGTGTCCATGCACCAGTAATACCATTATTAGAAATGGTTGGTAAAACATCAGGAGTTGCATTTTGACAATAAGGTCCTAAGGCAGTAAAGGTTGGAATAATAGGCGCTGTAATAGTAACATTCATGGTGGCTGTTGTAGCGCAAAGTCCCGCTGTTGGTGTAAACGTATATACTTGGGTTCCTACAGTAGTGGTATCAATAGTGGAGGGTGACCAGGTTCCTGTGATACCATTACTCGAAGTAGTTGGCAAAACGTCCGGAATAGCATTTTGACAATAAGGCCCTAATGCCGTAAACGTGGGAACTATTGGTGCCGTAATAGTAATACTCAGGGTAGCTATAGCAACGCATTGTCCTGCTGTTGGGGTAAAAGTATATACCTGTGTTCCAACTGTTGTGGTATCAATTGTGGTGGGTGACCAAGTACCTGTATATCCATTGTTTGATGTTGTTGGTAAAACATCAGGAGTTGCATTTTGACAATAAGGCCCTAATGCCGTAAAGGTGGGTACTATGGGAGCTGTAATAGTAACACTCATAGTGGCTATAGCAACACATAGTCCTGCTGTTGGGGTAAATGTATATACTTGTGTTCCAACAGTTGTCGTATCAATAGTGGAGGGTGACCAAGTTCCTGTATAACCATTAGTAGAAGTAGTTGGCAAACTTCCAGGAATAGCATTCTGACAATACGGTCCTAAGGCAGTAAAGGTGGGTACAATTGGAGCCGTAATAGTAATACTCATGGTAGCAGTGGTAGCGCAAAGCCCTGCTGTTGGCGTAAAGGTATACACTTGAGTTCCTACTGTAGCCGTTGAAATAGTAGCTGGTGACCATGTTCCCGTAAAACCATTGATGGAAGTAGTTGGCAAATTACCTGGTAAATCATTCTGACAATAAGGTCCTAATGCTGTAAACGTTGGTACAATTGGAGCCGTAATAGTAACACTCATAGTGGCAGTAGTAGCACAGAGTCCAACTGTTGGTGTAAAAGTATAAATCTGTGTCCCGACTGTTGTGGTTGAAACTGTTGATGGTGACCATGTACCTGTAATTCCATTTGTTGAAGTGGTCGGTAAACTTCCATGCACTGCATTCTGACAATAGGGTCCTAAAGCAGTAAACGTTGGGACTACTGGTGTGGTAATAGTCACACTCATTGTAGTAGTAATAGCACAAAGACCAGCTGTTGGCGTAAAAGTATACACTTGTGTTCCTACAGTAGCTGTGGAAATCGTTGAAGGTGACCACGTTCCTGTTATTCCATTACTTGAAGTGGTAGGTAAGCTTCCTGGCACAGCATTCTGACAATAAGGACCTAATGCCGTAAAAATTGGAACTATGGGTGCTGTAATAGTAACACTCATAATTGCAGTGGTGACACACTGTCCTGCTGTTGGAGTAAAAGTATAAATCTGGGTACCAACTGTAGTGGTATCAATAGTGGATGGTGACCAAGTACCTGTATACCCATTATTTGATGTTGTTGGTAAAGCACTAGGAATAGCATTTTGACAATAAGGTCCTAACGCAGTAAACGTTGGTACTATGGGAGCAGTAATGGTAACACTCATAGTGGCTATGGAAACACATTGCCCCGCTGTTGGGGTAAAAGTATAAACCTGAGTACCAACTGTAGCCGTTGAAATAGTGGATGGTGACCATGTTCCGGTATAACCATTGATGGAAGTAGTAGGTAAACTACCGGGTACATCATTCTGACAATAAGGTCCTAATGCCGTAAACGTTGGCACAATTGGAGCCGTAATAGTAACACTCATGGTAGTGGTTGTAGCACACTGCCCTGCTGTTGGTGTAAAAGTATATACTTGAGTGCCTACTGCAGCTGTTGAAATAGTAGATGGTGACCATGTTCCCGTAAAACCATTGAGTGAAGTTGTGGGCAAACTTCCAGGGATATCATTCTGACAATAAGGTCCTAATGCGGTAAACGTTGGCACTATAGGAGCTGTAATAGTAACACTCATGGTGGCTATGGCAACACATTGTCCTGCTGTAGGTGTGAAAGTATATACTTGGGTTCCAACGGTAGTCGTTGAAATCGTGGATGGAGACCAAGTTCCTGTATAGCCATTAGAAGACGTAGTAGGCAAACTTCCTGGTAGGACATTTTGACAATAAGGTCCTAATGCTGTGAACGTAGGAACTATAGGTGCCGTAATGGTAATACTCATCGTCGCAATAGTAGTACAAGGACCAGCAGTTGGCGTAAAGGTATAGACTTGTGTACCAACAGTTGCCGTTGAAATAGTCGATGGTGACCATGTTCCTGTATAACTATTAATCGAAGTTGTAGGTAAACTTCCTGGTACTGTGTTTTGACAATAAGGTCCTAAAGCCGTAAAAGTTGGAGTAATGTTTGGATTAACTGTTACGGTTACCGTAGCAGAAGCATTACTACAAGGAGGCGTACCAATTACTGTATATGTATAAACCCCTGCTGGATCAACAGCTGGATTAAAAACACCTGTACCACTGGCTAAAGCTGGTGACCACGTCCCTCCTGCTTGTGGAGTACCTCCTAAGCTAGTAAATAAATTTTGACTTGGATCATTGGCACATAGTGTCAAAGAACCATTGGTTCCAGCATCAGCTTTTGGAACAACAGTAACGGTAACAGTAGCGGTAGCATTACCACAAGGTGCAATATCCAAAATGGTATAGGTGTAGACACCAGAAGCATCAACAGCTGGGTTAAAAACACCTGTACCACTAGCTAAAGCAGGAGACCAGGTGCCACCTACTTGAGCACTTCCACCTAATAATGTAAATAAATTTTGAGAAGGTGCATTACTACAAACGGTCAAAGTAGTACTTGTCCCAGCATTCTTAGGATCAGAAATTGTTATAGTAACCGTTGACGAGCTGGGAGTACAGGCTGCATTGCTTACGGTATAGGTGAAAACATAAGGACTTCCAGCGGCAGTCATTGTAGAGATATCAACTGTTCCCAAATTTCCATTAGTAGTAGCTATAGGGCCTGTCCAGATTCCTGTCGCATCTGGTGTTCCTCCTAAACTGTTAAATAAATTGCGAATAGGGTTTCCTGAAATTTGATTGGAACATACTTTAATAGTACCATTAGATCCTGAATTATTGGGTGCTAAAAGTGTAGCAACTACTTCCAATCTATCTATACTTTCACATGGAGGACTAATAGTAGTAGCAAAATAACTTTGTCCATTAACCAAGGGAGTAGTAACATCTAATGGAACAGATGACGATGAAGTAGCATACCAATTATTAACACCACTGGCAACTAAATCATTAATAGTTGGAGGATTTGAAGGATCATTACAAAAAAATTGAACAGCATTTCCTGTTGGTACTGGAACAACTCCTACAGTAACAAAAACGGATAGTCTAGACGTTTGACACCCCGTTACTGGATTGGTTTGACTAGCATAATAAATGGTGTTATTATTTAAAATTGTGGTGGAAGCTAACGCAGATCCTCCAGATGGCGTCGTATACCATTGAATATTATTCCCAACAGCAATTAAACTTCCTATAGTTGCTTGAGAAGCATTATCTACACATACTCCTTGGAAATTTTGTCCTGTTGGAGCCAAATAAATAGTGACAGTTACTTCCTGTCTACTACCACAAGAACCAGAATTATCATCGGCAAAATAATGAGCTCCATTTACCAATCCTGCGGAACTAGACAAAGGCGTTGTTGAAGTTGCTGTCGCATACCAAACCACTCCGTTACCATTGTCAGTAGCAACCAAATTAGCAACAGTTGGCGATTGTGTATTACAAAATGTTTGTGAGGCATTTACAACCGTAGGGCATTGAGAAAACCCATTAGTAAATGCAAAGAGCAATAGGACTAATATAAATAATCTATTGAAATTTATATTGTAAAGTATATTTTTTATCATAAGCAAAAATCTAATCTGTAATTAGAAAGATAAATCATAAATTAATTTAATTCTTTTATTTTCTCATCGGTATCATGTTGAAGAATATAAAACCCCTTATTCACATAGGTTCCAACTTCATTTTTAGAATATTTAAATTGCAACTTCAAATATTCTGTAATATCGTCTTTAGCAGAAACTTCAAAATCTTTATTTTGAGACAACCTCAACAAGGTATCATAAACCATATCAAAACCTAACAAGAAGTTTTGATTACCCTCATTACTTTCATTTGGAGTAACTTTTTGAGTCATCTTATCTAATTTTGAGGAATTATAAACAGAAGTCAATGAAGGATAAATCATTTTCAAAATATTAGTTCTTATTGAAGAAACATTTTCGAAATTTGATAATAAAGAAGGTTCTAAAACAGCTATTTGTATTTGAAAATCAGCAAACTCACTTAACAAAACATTAGTAGCTCCAATTATCATACTATTTTTATCAGCATCTAAAACAACGTAATTTAATTTATTTTTGATCAATAATTTTTTTAAATCTTCAGTATCAACTAAATCTTTATCTGAAATCTTAACAAATTTTGCGTCTGGGCATTTCTCTGAAATTGTCTTTTTACTTTCTACTCTATCATTGCTATTAACAACAATAATATTCGCTTCTTTTGATTTTAAATAATCTAAAATGGTTTCACTAATTTCTTTATCAGAAGGAACTGCAACATATAGATTTGAATATCCTTTTTCCTCTTTGACAATTTGATTAGTGATTACTGGAATATTTTTATTACTCAATCCTAAAGCTACGTTTGCAGCTGTTGTATCATAAAAAGGCATAAGAATTGCATTGGATTGCATCACCGTTTCATTTCTTAAAAACCCATCCAAACTCAAATCATTCTTTTGTAAATCAACTAATTTAACATCCAAATTTGAGGTTATTTTTTTTATCGAATCAATAGCAGCTAAGGCTCCAGAATAAAATTGCAGATCATTTTTTACAAATTCATCCTGAACACTAATAAAATTAGATGAAATTTTTAAATAACTTTGATATTGTGCATCATCAAATGGTAAAACCAAAGCCAATTGTTTTTTTACTGATTTATCAACTGTTTTAGACAAATCTCTAGCTCTATTAGTAGCCTTAAATTCATTTACCTGAACAACTTTTTCTTTTTTATTGTCTTCTTTCTTAACTTTTTCAGAAACAACCAAAGGAACATTTGAAGTCAAACTAGCATTTTTAGGCATTTTAATAATCATACCTATCTGAACCGCATTAGCTAATTTAGGATTTAATGCTGTAAAATCAGAAAGGGTCATCCCTGCCTTTTTGGATAAGCCAAAAAGAGTTTCTTTAGGCTGAACCTCATAATCAACATACTCTTGCGTTGAAGTTGAGTTTGAAACTTTTACTGTTGTTTTAACCGCAACACTTTTATCTATTTGAGTACTCTCTTTTACATCTTTTGGAACGACCATCTGTACAACCTCGTCTTTTCCATTATATGAAGACGGAACAACAATTTTTTGACCAATTTGAAGTCCTTTAACAATCTGTGGATTCAAATTTTCCAACTGTTCTATTGTTACACCATATTTTCTTGAAAGACCAAACTTTGTTTCTTTAGGTTCTACTAAATGATAATTTGTAGTACTACCATTAGCTAGTACTCCACTAGAATTAGAAACTCCTTTTCTAACAGGAATACTAATTTTTTGTCCGCTTTTTAGACCCTCTTTTAAAAATGCATTGGCACTAACTAATTCCTCAATAGAAATCCCATTTCTTTTGGAAATCCCATAAAGCGTTTCTTTTGGAAGAACGACATAACTAATTTTTGAATCAAATTTAACTAATTCCTTTACTTGTGATAAATCTTGCTTATAATTTGTAGTAGCCCCTGTTATTTGAAGTTTATGTCCTGCTTGTAAACCAGCTACTACTTGAGGATTTTGCTCCTCTAGTTGTGGAATAGTTATTCCATAAAGTTTTGAGATACCATATTTCGTTTCTTTGGATTGAACAACATGAATCAATCGGTTTGAGTTTCTTGCTGTTTTTACAAGAGCAAGCTTATCGGTAGTAACATCGGATGAAGTAGCAGCAGGCTGTGCCTCAACATTGGTCTTAGGAATAATTAAAACATCTTTTTCCTTAACACCATTAACCGCAGTTGGGTTTAGCTTTATAATATCATATGGAGTTATCTTATATTTTTGAGCTATATTTGACAAGGTTTCCCCACTGCTAACAACATGATAGGTATTAGTAGTTTGTGAGTATAGTGTTTGAACAAAAGATAATATGAAAATTATCAGTATTTTTTTCATATTTATATTTAAAAAGTAAGGGTTAATAACATAAATATTTTTGTTTAAAATTAACAAAAAAACCTCCGTAGATTCTACACTACGAAGGTTGTTATTAAGATTGTTATTAACAATTTATTAAAAGACGAACATTGCCCTTTCACTCATCATATCATTCACTTCCTCAGCTACTTGCTCAATAATTTCAAAATTAGTATGATTCATTAACACCCTGTCAATCAAGTCTACAACAGTTTCCATGTCTTCTTCAACTAAACCTCGTGTAGTGATTGCTGGAGTACCTACACGTATTCCTGAAGTTATAAATGGAGATTTGTCGTCAAACGGCACCATATTTTTGTTAACTGTTATTTCAGCTTTAACTAATGCGTTTTCAGCTTCTTTTCCTGTAATGTTTTTATTTCTTAAATCTATTAACATCATGTGATTATCTGTACCACCTGAAATTAAATTATAACCTCTTTTATTAAAGGCTTCCGCCATTGCTTTGGCATTTTTCTGCACCTGCATAGCATATCTAAAAAACTCATCTGTCAAACATTCGCCAAACGCTACTGCTTTAGCAGCAATAATATGCATCAAAGGACCACCTTGGTTTCCTGGAAAAACAGCCAAGTCTAACAGTGCCGACATCATTCTAATTTCTCCTTTAGGAGTGGTTAATCCCCATGGGTTTTCAAAATCTTTACCCATCATAATCATTCCTCCTCTTGGACCACGTAATGTTTTATGGGTAGTGGTTGTCACAATATGACAATAGGGAATAGGATCGTTCATCAATCCTTTAGCAATTAATCCAGCAGGATGCGAAATATCAGCTAATAATAATGCTCCAACACTATCCGCAATTTCTCTAAATCGTTTAAAATCCATATCACGACAATAAGCTGAGGCGCCTGCAATAATCATTTTGGGTTGCTCTTTAATAGCTATAGCTTGTATTTTATCATAATCAAACTGTCCCGTTTCTGGCTCAACACCATAAAAACTTGGAGTATACAATTTTCCTGAAAAATTGACTGGTGATCCATGAGTCAAATGACCTCCGTGTGACAAATCAAATCCTAATATTTTATCACCTGGTTTTAGACATGCTGCAAAAACAGCAGTATTGGCTTGTGAACCTGAATGAGGTTGAACATTTACATATTCAGCGCCAAACAATGCTTTAGCCCTGTCAATAGCTATTTGTTCCACAACATCTACTACTTCACAGCCTCCATAATAACGTTTACCAGGATACCCTTCAGCATATTTATTTGTCAAACAGGATCCCGCAGCTTCCATTACTTGGTCACTTACAAAGTTTTCAGAGGCAATTAGCTCTATTCCATGGATTTGTCTGTCTTGTTCATCAAGAATTAAGTCGAAAATTTGTTCGTCGCGTTGCATTTTTTTTGATTTTTTGTTAAAAACTTTTCAAAATTACGAAATATGTTTGTCAAATAAATTCTTAATGATATATTTGATTACAATTTTTTCAACAACAAATCAACAACCCAGATATGCCAAATTTAGCCAACAACCCTAGTAAAAAATCATGGATTAATGTCCCTGAAAATAGCGATTTCCCAATACAAAACATTCCTTTCGGCGTTTTTCTAACCAAAGAAGATGTCGTTACGATTGGAACAAGAATTGGAGATAATGCTATTGATATGGGGGCTTTACAACAATTAGGTTACTTTGAAGGAATTGAATTAACTGATGATATGTTCATGCAAGATACGCTGAATGATTTCATATCGGATGGAAAAAAAACATGGCGATTAGTACGCAATCGTTTAGCTGATTTATTTGACGAAAATAACCCAAAACTAAGAGATAATAAAGACCATAGAGACTTTGTTATATTCAATATTAGCGACGTTGAAATGCTTTTGCCGGTCCAAATCGGTGATTATACTGATTTTTATTCCAGTAAAGAACATGCCACAAATGTAGGTAAGATGTTTCGTGATCCTGCCAATGCTTTATTACCCAATTGGCTTCACATTCCCGTAGGTTATCATGGAAGAAGTTCAACTATTGTTCCCTCAGGAATTCCTGTACACAGACCAATGGGACAAACTTTACCAAACGGAGAAACTACTCCTGTTTTTGGCCCTTCAAGATTAGTAGATTTCGAATTGGAAACTGCTTTTATTACTACGGATGCCAATATAATGGGTGAAAATATTCCAATTAATGAAGCTGAAGATTATATTTTTGGAATGGTTTTACTAAATGATTGGAGTGCAAGAGATATTCAAAAATGGGAATATGTACCACTAGGTCCCTTTTTAGCCAAAAACTTTGCCTCTTCTATTTCTCCTTGGATTGTAACTATGGATGCTTTGGAAGCTTTTAGAGTGAAAGGTCCAAAACAAGAACCTACTCCTCTTCCTTATTTACAACAAAAAGGAAAGCATGCTTATGATATAAATCTTGAAGTATATATTGAACCTGAAAATGCAGAAGCAACTTTGGTTTCAAAATCAAACTTTAAATATATGTATTGGTCAATGAGCCAACAATTGACACATCACACTTCTAATGGTTGTCGAGTAAACTCTGGTGACATGATGGGATCTGGAACCATTTCTGGACCAACTGAAGATAGCTTTGGTTCAATGCTTGAATTAACATGGAGTGGCCAAAAACCACTAAAAATGAACGACGGTTCTGAACGCAAATTCATTAATGACAATGATACTGTAATAATGAAAGGGTATTGTCAAAACAGTTCTGTTAGAATTGGTTTTGGTGAAGTATCAAGCAAACTATTACCACCTTTTGTAAGAAAGTAATAACAAAGAAGTCGTATAAAAATTTATACGGCTTCCTCTTATTGAGAAATTATATTATTTACTACTAACGTCATTATAAACGGTTCTAGAAATTTCACCTATCAAATTGGATAGCGTTTTCATATCCTTCCCTTTTGTCATCACGGTAATTAAATAACCTTTATCATTAAGAAAGACCACTGCCGATTCATGTAATTGCTTTTCAACTTCATTACCAGCTTCACCAAATTTATGTGCAATTTTTGTATGTGGAGGAATTCCTTTTTCAATGCCATCTTTAAAGTCACATTGACTTAATAATTCAGCGGCATATTCCGAGTTTTTAATCGTTAAATATCCTGCGTTAAATATGGTTCTCATAAAAAATGAATAATCTCTTACCGTAAAAAGATATTGACTTGAAGAAGCATTAGGAACCTCTACTCCAACATCTGAAAATAACTTTTGCAATGTTTCAGTTTTCATGTTTCTTTCAAGCAAAACGGTTGCCACATTGTCAGAATATTTAATCATATACGTAAGCAATTCTTTTACGGTATAACTCTTTCCTAGTTGAATTGTCTTAGAGGGATAATTGACATTTTTTTCGACTTGAATTGGTATATTATAATCAATAACTTTATTTAAAAAACCTGGATTATCTTCATCCATCTTTAAAATAGTAATCAACACAGGAACTTTAAACAATGACCCTGGATCATACTTTTCGTTTTCATTAACAATAGTCCATTGGCTATTCGCCCTCAAATAAACTGAAGCACAAGTTACTCCATTAAATTGTTTGTATTTTTCAATAATATCTGAAATTTTTCGTTTGGTACCGGCTAAATTATCCGATTCGCAATTTTCATCAACCCACAATATTGGTTTTACAAATTTGAGTCCTTTTATTCTTTTAATATTATAATCGCAATATTTACTGGAATTACTGATTATTGCTTGTTCATTTTGTTTTTTTAACCAATAGTAAACTGTTCCACATGTAAATAAGGAAAAAATAGTTGAAACTAAAACGATTTGAATAATCGAGAATTTTTTAGAATTTAAAGAAATCATTTATTTTAATGTTGAATATACAACAAAATTAAAACAAATAAACAACCTTACATTAGGACATTCTCAAAATTAACTTATTTTTTTGTTAAATATGATTTCTCAAGTCTTTTGCATCAATAAAATTGTGTGAAACATCATAAATGGATTTTCCTTTGCTGATTAAAAGCAATTGTGGTGATTGATGGACTACGCTATATCGAGAAGCTATTTCATTGGAAATGTCTCTATGCTCTAACAAATCTAAAAAGTAAGGAATGATGGCACCTTCCGTATCAAAATCATTTTCAAAATGATGCAATGCCATTCTACTAACACTACATCTAGTGCTATGCTTGAAAATAATAACAGGTTGTATACTGGATTCTTCATCTATTTGATCCAATTGTACTAAATCTGTTAGCAGCTTCCATGCTATTTTGGATTCTTTATTTTCTTCTTCTGATGTACTAAACATATTTTTAAATAAACTCATATTTTGTCATTTTATAAGACTTTTTGTCGTAACTTTAATATGCTTTTTAGCTTAAAATCAGTCATTTTGTCTTAAAACTAGTAGTGGAACATAAATTGTCGAACTCTTTTCAAAGATAACAAAATAAATTATAGTACAGACGAGTCAATACCTTGTCGTAACAACAAACCATATGAATAGTAATAAATTTACAATCAAATCGCAGGAAGCTTTGCAACAAGCACAGCAAATTGCACAAAGTTTTGGACAACAACAAGTCGAAAACGAACACATTTTTAAAGGCATCTTGGAAGTCGATGAAAATGTAACACCATTTATTTTGAAAAAGCTCAATGTGAATGTAGAACTTTTCAAAAAAATAATTGACAGTACTATTCAAAGTTTTCCTAAAGTATCGGGTGGCGATTTAATGTTCTCTCGTGATGCAGGAACTACTATGAATGAAGCCGAAATCATTGCTAAAAAAATGAACGACGAATTCGTTTCCATCGAGCATTTAATCTTAGCTATTTTCAAATCTAAAAGCAAAGTGGCTCAGATGCTTAAAGATCAAGGGGTGACTGAAAAAGGATTACAAGCAGCCATTGCAGAAATGCGTAAAGGTGAACGTGTCACTTCGGCCTCGGCCGAAGAAACGTATAATGCTTTGAACAAATATGCCAAAAACCTAAACGAATTAGCTAAAAGCGGTAAACTCGACCCTGTGATTGGTCGTGATGAAGAGATTAGACGTGTATTGCAAATACTAACTCGTCGAACCAAAAACAATCCGATGTTAGTAGGTGAACCAGGTGTAGGTAAAACAGCCATTGCCGAAGGTTTAGCACACAGAATTGTAGACGGTGATGTGCCAGAAAACCTAAAAGACAAAGTAGTCTATTCATTAGATATGGGTGCATTAATTGCTGGAGCCAAATACAAAGGAGAATTTGAAGAACGATTGAAAGCTGTGGTAAAAGAAGTAACTTCTGCTGAAGGTGATATCGTACTATTTATTGACGAAATTCATACGCTTGTTGGAGCTGGTGGTGGCGAAGGTGCTATGGATGCAGCCAACATTTTAAAACCTGCTTTGGCTCGTGGAGAATTGCGTGCCATTGGTGCAACCACATTAGACGAATACCAAAAATATTTCGAAAAAGACAAAGCACTCGAAAGACGTTTCCAAAAAGTGATGGTGGATGAACCCGATACTGAAAGTGCGATTTCTATCTTACGCGGTATCAAAGAAAAATATGAAACCCACCACAAAGTGCGAATCAAAGACGATGCTATTATTGCTGCCGTGGAATTATCACAACGCTATATTACCAATCGTTTTCTTCCGGATAAAGCGATTGACTTAATGGACGAAGCGGCGTCTAAATTGCGAATGGAAATCAATTCAAAGCCAGAAGAATTGGATGTTTTAGATAGAAAGATAATGCAATTAGAAATCGAGATAGAAGCTATTAAACGGGAGAACGATGAAACTAAACTGAAAGGTTTGGGAATGGATTTGGCAAACTTGAAAGAAGAACGCAATGAGATTTTTACCAAATGGAAATCAGAAAAAGAGGTGGTTGACAATATTCAAAACGTCAAACAAGAAATTGAAGACTTCAAAACCGAAGCCGAACAAGCCGAGCGAAATGGAGATTATGGTAAAGTAGCAGAAATCCGTTATGGTAAAATAAAAGATGCGCAAGCAAAGTTAGATACTTTACAAATACAATTAGCCGAAAATCAATCGGGAACATCCTTAATTAAAGAAGAAGTTACTCGTGAAGATATTGCTGAAGTAGTAGCCAAATGGACTGGAATTCCTGTAATGAAGATGCTTCAAGGTGAAAGAGAAAAACTCTTGAAACTAGAAGACGAATTGCATCTTAGAGTAGTTGGTCAAGAAGAAGCAATTGAAGCCGTGAGTGATGCTGTTCGAAGAAGTCGTGCTGGATTACAAGACATGAAAAAACCAATTGGTTCGTTCTTGTTTCTTGGGACTACTGGGGTAGGTAAAACCGAATTAGCAAAAGCTTTAGCCGAATACTTATTCGATGATGAAAATGCTATGACCCGTATCGATATGAGTGAATACCAAGAACGTCACAGTGTAAGCCGATTAGTGGGGGCTCCTCCTGGATATGTAGGATATGACGAAGGAGGTCAATTGACCGAAGCCGTTCGTAGAAAACCATATTCTGTAATCTTATTAGACGAAATAGAAAAAGCACACCCAGATACGTTCAATATATTATTACAAGTACTAGACGAAGGACGATTGACTGATAATAAAGGTCGTGTGGCTGATTTTAAAAATACAATTATCATCATGACTTCAAATATGGGAAGTGCCATTATACAAGAGAAATTTGAGAATCTCAAAGGAAGTATTGAAGCAGCAACAGAAGCGGCTAAAGTGGAGGTATTGGGCTTACTAAAACAAACCGTTCGACCAGAGTTTATCAATAGAATTGATGAGATTGTAATGTTTACACCTTTAACCGCAGCCAATATCAAACAGATTGTTAGCTTGCAATTGAAGAGTGTAACCAAAATGCTAGCACACCAAAACATTACTATGGATGCTACTCCAGAAGCTATAGATTACTTAGCTCAAAAAGGATTTGATCCACAATATGGAGCACGTCCAGTAAAACGAGTAATTCAAAGAGAGGTCTTGAATCAATTGAGTAAAGAAATATTGGCGGGTAAAGTAACAACTGATAGTATTATTCTATTAGATGCTTTTGATGGAGAATTAGTATTTAGAAATCAAAGCGAAGCAGTAATTACAAATTAATTCATAACCGATTTGTTTTCGGGTTAGTTGATTGAACCTGACTGATTTTAAATAATTAGTCAGGTTTTTTTAATATAAACTTCTTTAATTCAATTTGAAAATTTTTACATTCATTTTTAGACTATTTTCGGGTAACTTTCCATCTTTAATTTCCATGACTGTGTTTTTTAATTTGTTTAAATATACTCTTTTTAATCCCCTTCGGGGTAAAGTCTTAATTGGCGCCATTAAGACTTTACCCCGAAGCTTATTTTGAGTTTACACAATCTA
>CAIWKX010000189.1 GCA_903913315.1 uncultured Bacteroidota bacterium
ATTGCATTGTGATTGTGATTTTAGTTCCTGGGATCCGGTTACACATGTGTATCCGATCCCATGTGGTCCTGGTGGCACATAAGTGAGAAAGGCACGTAACGTTGTATTTGGAACTTATATGTAACGTTACTATAGTATAGCGTTACATTGCCCCCCGCTACTTTTTTAAAGCTAATAAAAAAAATTCATATATAATGATCAAGCATTATTTTTGTATAAATAGTATAATTATGTGAGACTCCTTTTGAGATAAGTATACTCACTAAAAACCTCTAACAACCCATTGGGAAAAAATATGAGGAAAATTCTTTGCGAATATTATACTACTTTGGAATTAATTTTTCCATACCATTTTGTCGTAGATAAGTATGTAGAGCATTATTTGTTCTCAACTCAGACCATGGTAACCATAAGTCTTCGCTCTCATCATACCCTTTCCATCGAACAAGAAAATCCATTGACGTTTTACGTTTAGGATCACCAGTATGTCTGATTATACTTTCAACCTCATCTTCTTCATTATCTTTAGCTGCAATAGCTAAAGGGTCATGATGTAAGGGATCGTATTCAAACTCCTTCAGTCTAGAAATATGGACTGAGATATTTTTATCCTGTACTAGATCTCTTAGAGTGTATTCTGCACCCTTATTAGAGATGACCCTCATTGGGCCTTTCCAGTGTGGATGTAATTTAGTAGGAGCCCTTATACCCATAACGGTTTTAGGGTATTGCACTAACACAAATGAATTAGGTCTAAAATATGAGATTTTATCATGTGTTCTCTTTTGTATGTGAGCTTCATCTTGTTCTTGTTGTCTTTTTTGTGCAATGTCGATTAATTTACTCTGTAATTTAATCATATCACTAGACCATTGAGAAACATTCACATTTTCAGATTGTACAATAGGGGTAGTTAAGAATCCTCCTTGGAGATCTAATTTCCCTCCAAATACTAAATCATTAGGGGAAACACCAATTCTTGAGTGTACCTCAGAATTAATTATGCGTTGTACTAATGGCAAATATAATTTCCATGCTAGACGCTTATTAATTTCGAATGTCATAGCTCTTAAATGTCTCATGACTTCTTTATTGCATCTTTCAACAATCGCATTTTCCTCTTTAGAGTAGGCTAGAATTGCGGCAGAAGTTGTACCAATTAATTTGATGACTTCTTTAACCGTATCATTAATAAATTCGGACCCATTATCCATTTGAATAATTTCTGGGCATCCGAAAGTGCCTATATGGATGAGTATACATCTTGCTATTTCAAGTGCTGTGACTCCTTTTATAGCATATAATCCCACATATCTTGAAAAATTATCTATGATAACTAGTATGTGTGTGTATTCATCCTCAGTTTGCTCAAGTGGACCTATACAGTCCATACTGAGTTTTTTCATTAACCCATACGACGCTGTCGTGAAAGGTGAGGTGTGTATAGGTACTTTAAGTTGGCTCATTTTCTGACATAGGGGGCATTGCTTTATAAAGACTAAAATGTCAGCACGCATACCATCCCATACATCATTAAGACGTTTGAGTCTAGCCATAGTCCTTTCAACACCTAAGTGTCCAACTTTACAGTTGTGTACATCAGCCAATTTTTTAAATATTTCACGCTTTATTTGTCTAGGTTCTACTAGTAAAGCAATATGATCTTCCTCTGATAGACTTTTCTCTACCATTAAATTGAGGTATTCAGTTGCCTCAGGTGCCTCCATCTCCTCAAGGAGTGTGAGGTATTGAGTCTTATCTGACACAGCACATAAACGAGACCACGAGTCTG
>CAIWKX010000190.1 GCA_903913315.1 uncultured Bacteroidota bacterium
GCTTTGATATTAGATGTGGTTAATTTAAGATAAGCTGCCGCGCAGGGTAAGAAAGATTTCTTTTTTATTGACGCAGGCAGGTATAAAAAGTATATTATTTTATAAGAAACATTGATAAATTATAATATTTTTAAGGAGGTATTGATGGAAATACGTAATTTTATGGAAGATATGGTAAAAGACGTTCTGGATGAGCTTTTGTCTAGCGACGCAAATATATGTAAATGTGAAAAATGCCGTTTAGATATAATGGCGATCGCCCTTAATAATATTAAACCGAAGTATGTGGTAACGGTCAAAGGCAGAGTTTACGCGAAGCTTTCTGAATTGGAAGTACAGTTTCGCGCTGATGTTATAAGAGAGTTGGCGAAAGCGATCAGTTTGGTTAAGGGCAAGCCGCAGGTTTTGATAAAGATGCCAAATTATACAAAGAGCTGTCCAATTTTGGTTTCGGATTCATTGAAATCGGAACGCTAACCCCTGTGGGGCAAGAAGGAAATCCTAAGAAAAGATTATTCCGTTTGAAGGAAGATTCGGCTATCATTAATCGAATGGGGTTCAATAACGGCGGTGTGAAAGAAGCCGTGGAGCGTTTAAAGAAGAATACCAACGTGCTTATTGGGGGCAACATCGGAAAGAATAAAGTGACACCTAATGAAAAGGCTACCCAAGATTATGAAATTTGCTTCGAAGCCCTTTTTGATTATGTTGATTATTTTGTGGTTAATGTCAGTTCACCCAATACACCTAATCTTCGCGAATTGCAAGAAAAAGAACCCTTGAAGAACTTATTGCAAACATTGCAAAACAATAAATTGCAAACGACCAACGCTAAACCTATCCTTCTAAAAATAGCCCCCGATTTAACTGATTCACAATTATTAGACATTATTGAAATTGTAAACGAAACCAAAATTGCAGGCGTTATAGCAACCAATACTACCTTGTCAAGGGAGGGATTACAATCTGATAACAAATCTGAAACAGGAGGTTTGTCAGGAAAACCATTAACCAATCGTGCTACGGAAGTCATTCGTTTTCTATCTGAAAAAAGCAATAAATCATTCCCGATTATTGGCGTAGGAGGTATTCATTCGGCTCAAGATGCCTTGGATAAATTGGAAGCAGGTGCCAGTTTGATTCAATTGTACACCGGATTTATTTATGAGGGGCCAAGTTTGGTAAAAGAAATAAACAAAGCTATTTTAAAAAATCTAAAATAAACTTTGCGACTTTGTGACTTTGCGGCAAAATCTTTTATTATTTTAGCGTCTTTAAATATGGAAAAAATCAAAATCATAGAATGTCCACGCGATGCTATGCAAGGCATCAAACCTTTTATTCCTACGGAACGAAAAGTGGATTATATACAAGCCTTACTTCGTGTAGGTTTTGATACTATTGATTTTGGAAGTTTTGTGTCACCCAAAGCGATTCCGCAGATGGTTGATACGGCAGAAGTCTTAGCCCAATTAGACTTGTCGCAAACCAACAGCAAGCTATTGGCCATTATTGCCAATACACAAGGAGCTTCTTTAGCCTCTGTTCATAAAGAAATTCAATATTTAGGGTTTCC
>CAIWKX010000191.1 GCA_903913315.1 uncultured Bacteroidota bacterium
ATTTTATCAGTATATTCTTCACCAATTCCTTTTAGAATTTTAGGGGCATCCCCTGGCAATACACGATACAAGACGGTTAAGTCAATGACTACTTCCAAACCATCATTAGATAATACTCTGATGGCATCATCTCCTGCTTTGGAACCTTCATCATGAATAGCTGACATCGTATAGTTTTGGGTTTGAATACTAAAAACAGTCACATCCAATAACGGATTGATAATGTGCAGTCCACTTTGTAAAACATCAGGCTCTACATTTCCATACAATGATTTCACCCCTACTTTTCCAGCATCAATTTGTTTGAACATAGAAGAAAACAGTCCCAATCCAATAATTAAAAAACCAATGATTCGCAGTGTTCCCGAATATTTTGAGAAAGGATTGGCATTGGCTTTCAAAGAAAAACCAGCAAGAATAAGAATAACCCCAATAATTAGTAATAGTATCATTTTTTTACATATTTAATTATACGATAATTATACGCAAAAGGGAACTATTAGTTACAGAAATTTCCTTAAATAGTTTTGACTAATGATTTTCAACAATCAATTTCTTGGTCAAATAATGAAATCGAATAAATAAAAATAACGCGGCAGCAGTTAATCCTGCTAGTAATCCTATCCAAACACCAACGGCTTTTAATTGGGTGCACTCTCCTAAATAATACGATATAGGAAATCCGATTACCCAATAAGCAACAAAAGTAATATACATAGGGATTTTTACATCTTGCAATCCACGCAAAGCACCTAGCACGACCACTTGAATACCATCTGAGATTTGAAAAACGGCCGCCACTAAAAGTAATTTTGCTGCAATAGCCACAACTTCTTGATTGTCTACTAACTCGGAAGGATTCGTCATATCTAAAAATAAAGGCGGCACTATTTGATGTAAAATTACAAACAATAACGCAAAGACTATTTCAATCAGAATTGCCAATAAGAATATCGAGCGCGCTACAATCACCAAGCTTTTATAATCTTGCAATCCTTTTTGATTGCTCACACGAATCATCGATACCACGCTCAATCCCATAGCAAACATAAAGGTCATAGAAGCTAAACTCAACGCAATCTGATTGGCAGCTTGACTCGTTTTACCAATAGTACCACATAACCAAATTCCGGCAGTAAACAACACCACTTCAAACAACATTTGTAAGGCGGAAGGTATTCCTAAACTCATAATTTTCTTGATGGTTTCTTTCTTGATTTCCTCAAAGCTGAAATTATGGAAGTATTGTTTTAACTGCTCTTGTCGTGATAAAATAACGTGCATAAAAACAACCATCGCAATCCTAGAAATCACAGTTCCCAATCCAGCGCCCAGGATGCCCATTTTAGGGAAAATCCAAACGCCATAAATCAAACAATAATTGATGATAACGTGTACAATATTTGCCATCACAATAGCATACAAGGAATATTTGGTCAGGGAAAGTCCATCGGCAAATTGCTTATACCCTTGATAAATAATAAGGGGCACTAAGGAAAACCCAACCCAATCCAAATAGGGTTTTGCCAAAACAATCACTTCTTCCGGTTGGTGCAATAATTCCATTAATGGTTTTCCTAAAACAATCAATCCGAAAAGGGAAAAACCAAGAATAACACACAAAAACAAACCATTATGAAAAGCGGAACGAATTTTTAACGGATTATTTTCGGCATCAGCTTCACCTACAATGGGCGTAATTGCTGTAGAGAATCCTATTCCTAAAGACAAAGCAATAAATATCATACTATTCCCCAAAGAAACTGCTGCCAATTCGGTGGAGCCTAATTTGCCCACCATAATATTGTCAACAATTCCAATCAACGTATGGCCAAGCATACCCAATATTACGGGATATGCCAATTGCATATTGTATCGAAACTCTTTAGTGTATTGAGATAAATTCACATTGCTATTTTTGAACCCGCAAAAATAGCTTATTAAATAACAAAAATCAATTGCAAAAATCAATTGTATTGAAAAAAAAATAGTATTGATTTTTGAAGTTGACTTTTGAAGTTGACTTTTGAAATTGACTTTTGAAGTTGTTATTGCAATTGCTTTTTATAGACCTCAATGTTGGCTTTTACAGTAGGGTCTAATTCAGGTTCTTTGATGTCGGTGAGTTTTTGTATTTCTTCCCAAATGATTTTGGCAATTATATAACGCGACATCTCTTTATCATCGGCAGGAATCACATACCAAGGCGAATGTTTTTTAGAAGTTCTATTGATAGCATCTTCATAATACTTCATATAATCATCCCAGTGTTCTCTTTCTTTTAAATCGCCTACCGAAAACTTCCAATTGTCCTCTGGCGTTTCCAATCGGTTTAACAAACGTTTTCTTTGCTCTTCCTTACTCAAATGCAAATAAAACTTCAAGACTTTAGTTCCGTTATGCGTAATGTGCTTTTCAAAATGATTGATACTTTCAAATCGATTGTCCCAAAAGTCATCTGTGATATCTTCTAGTTGGGTAATCTCTGGAAGGTTCTCTCCCAAAAGATACTCAGGATGTACTCGTGTAACCAATACATTTTCATAATGTGTACGATTGAACACGGCAAATTTCCCTTTTTCGGGTAATGCCTGATAATGACGCCATAAAAAATCATGTTCTAATTCGTGAGAAGTTGGCGTTTTAAAACTCTGTACGACTACCCCACGCGGATTAAACTCTTTAAACACTTCCCGAATCAAACTGTCTTTCCCACTAGTATCCATCCCTTGTAAGCAAATTAAAAATGCATACTTATTATGAGCATACATAGCATCTTGCTTTTTGCTCAACTTCTGTTGTACTTTTAATAGCTTCTCTCTTTTTTCCTCATCGGACGCATCGATGTTTAATTGCGTTGGAATTTTAGACAATTTAATAGTGTCGGTGACTTTAAAATCATCAGGAGTAATGGAGTCCATAGTTTTCACATTTTAGGATAGTAAATATAGTATTTTTGAAAAGCGAATCATAGCAATTAGCATAATTTTATGGAAAAATTTCAACTTCATTATAGTAATTCATTAATAAATTTTGTCCAATAAAAAACCCGATACATAACGTACCGGGTTGTTTTTATTTAAATATAATCGATGATTATAGTTTCACTTTTGCTTTCGGCACACTTTTTACAGGAGTTGGTCTTGGTCTTGGCATATTATTGGTATGAACATTATTATTCATCGGCCTTGGTGATGAATTGCTGTTGTTATTGTTGTTATGCATACCACCATTACCATTAGGAGCTGGATTGTTTCCATGTGGTTGTCCAGAAGTAGCACCTTGATTAGGATTTGAAGGTGTTACTGTATTATGATTTGGCGTGGTTGGCGTTGGAGTCACAGTAGGATTTTGTCCGTTAGAATGCTGATTGTACTCATTACCGTTTGGAGTAACTCCATTCTCATGATGATCATTGCCATTATTGTAATGATTATCATTATTCATGTGATTATCATTATTCATGTGATTATCATTATTCATGTGATTATCATTATTCATGTGATTATTGTTTTCATTTCCTCTAGGCGCACCATTATCATGGTGTTCATTATTGAATTTTGGAGTTCCATTTTCGTGATGATCTTCATTCCCAAAATTTCTATATTGATGTCCATTATAGGTTTCTCTGTACCCACCTCTTCTACCATTTTCAATAACAATAGGCGAAAAGCTTCTTCGAACAGCATAGTGTGAATAATAGACAGGGCTTCTCACTTCCATAGATCGGTGATAGTATTCATTTCCATAATAGCGTCTGTTATAACCCCAATAGTTTTCATAGAAAATTGGAGCCCAAGGATGCCAATAAACAGGATAATATCCCCAAGCATAAGGCGAACGGTACACTACATAATTTGGTGAGAATAAAAAGTTAACAATCAACCAGTCATTTACAGGACGGTATTGATTTTCGTAACCATTATTATTATAACCTCCTTGATAACCAGGATTGGCTGTTCCTCTGTCTAAATCAGAAGGTTCAATGATGTAGTTTTTACCATATAAATCTTCATCTCCAATAATTTGAATAAAAACTCTACCCGATGGTTCTTTAGATACTTCAATTACTGCCACATCTTGTGTTTCATTAGGGCTAATAATATCTTGAATCACAATTGTATGGGTATTACTCACTTGGTGACTTACCACTCGCAAATAATCAATATTTCTATCATTATTCAAGTCTAGATTGTTGATGTTTCTTGACTTGTCATTAATATTTCGTTCAAACTCTTCTAAAGTTGGCGACTTTTGGAAAATATCCAAAACGGCATATAAGTTTAAATTATCTCCCGGCAATCCTAGTGCCATAGGCTCTCCATTATTTTGTGAAAAGCCAGATAAACTAACTAATAACAAGGTAAGGGTTAAAAAAATGTTTTTCATAATAGTTATTTTAATAGGTTTAAAAGTAATCTTTTTTTTAATTTAACGATACAATTTTATTTTTATTTTTCTATTTCTCTCAAACTCTCCATTTTCTTGTGTGCCAAGAACCCTTTGATGTCTTCAAAATGCTCCTTCACTCGTTTGTGTCCAAATTCAAATACTTTGGTTGCCAAACCGTCAAGGAAATCCCTGTCGTGAGAAACTAAGATTAAGGTTCCATCAAAATCGCGCAAGGCGTCTTTGATGATGTCTTTGGTTTTCATATCCAGGTGATTAGAAGGTTCATCGAGAATCAATAAATTTACTGGTTCTAATAATAATTTAATCATGGCCAAACGCGTTTTCTCACCACCCGAAAGTACTTTTACCTTTTTTGTTACATCATCGCCATGAAACATAAAAGCACCTAAAATGTTTTTAATTTGAGTTCGAACATCACCCACGGCAATATTATCAATGGTTTCAAAAATGGTAGCATTTTCGTCTAACAAGGCGGCTTGATTTTGAGCAAAATAACCAATTTGGGCATTATGCCCTACCACCACTGAACCGCTATTAATCTCTATTTCTTTCATAATAGCCTTAATCATGGTCGATTTTCCTTCGCCATTCTTACCTACAAAAGCTACTTTCTCTCCACGTTCTATGACTAAATTGGCATCTTTAAAAATCAAATGATCGCCATAGGATTTCTCTAAATCTTTTACAATCACAGGATATTGTCCTGAGCGAACTGAGGGTGGAAACTTTAATTTTAAAGCCGAAGTATCAATTTCATCCACCTCAATAGGAACAATTTTTTCTAACATTCTAACACGCGATTGCACCGCATCGGTTTTAGAAAATGTACCTCGAAATCTATCAATAAATGCCTGATTATCGGCAATATATTTTTGTTGTTCATCATAGGCTTTCTGCTGATGCACTCGTCTATCTTTTCGCAATTCTAAATAATGAGAATATTTAGCTTTATAGTCATAAATTCTTCCCATCGTTACTTCAATCGTTCGATTGGTGATGTTATCTACAAAGGCTCTATCGTGCGAAATGACCATAACGGCTTTGGCCTGATTGATTAAGAAATCTTCTAACCACTCAATACTATCCATATCTAAGTGATTGGTAGGCTCATCCAGCAATATCAAATCGGGTTTGGTCAATAAGATTTTAGCCAATTCAATTCGCATACGCCATCCTCC
>CAIWKX010000192.1 GCA_903913315.1 uncultured Bacteroidota bacterium
AAAGTGCCTAAAACCCCATACTTATCAGCATTTATTGCTTTTGCAACTTCTTTAGCAGTGACTAAACCCATTGAATTGTTTTTCTGTTTTGAACAAGAAACAAATATAGTAATTCTATTTGAATGGAATTTTAAAAAACTACTATTCGTTAAATATTTGTTGTAATTACAAGCAATGAGGCTTGATTTTCATACTTTTGAAGCACTATAAAATTTAATCATGAGAATCATTTCTTATAATGTAAATGGTATTAGAGCGGCTATTACCAAAGGTTTTTTAGATTGGTTGCAACAAGCCAATCCCGATGTTATTTGTCTTCAAGAAATTAAAGCACAAGAAGATCAAATACCCGTTCTTCAAATTGCTGAAGCGGGTTATCCTTATCAATATTATTTTCCGGCGGAAAAGAAAGGCTATAGTGGTGTAGCTATTCTTTCTAAAATAGAGCCCAAAAATATAGTATATGGAACTGGAATTCAACACATGGATTTTGAAGGAAGAAACCTCCGAGTAGATTTTGAAGACATTTCAGTTATGAGTTTATACTTACCTTCTGGAACGAACATCGACCGATTGGATTATAAATTTCAATATATGGATGAGTTTCACAACTATATTAATCACTTGAAAAAAGAGGTGCCCAAATTAGTTATTTGTGGTGATTACAATATCTGTCACGAAGCAATTGATATTCATGACCCTATTAGAAATGCTACCGTTTCAGGGTTTTTACCTTCCGAAAGAAAGTGGTTGGATGGGTTTATGAAATCGGGCTTTATTGATAGTTTCCGACATTTTAATAAAGAACCTCATCAGTATTCTTGGTGGAGTTACAGAGCGGGTGCAAGAGGCAACAATAAAGGATGGCGCATTGATTATAATTTAGTGAGCGAAACTCTTAAAGACAGGATGACAAGAGCGGTTATACTTCCTGAAGCCAAACATTCAGACCACTGTCCCATTTTGTTAGAAATTGATTAATGGCTCTCACATCTATTCAGCAAAATGTTAATAACAATGTCAATAACACAATTCTTTACTAGATGAACTACCATTTTGATGGTTTAATTTTGATTACATAAATACAAAAACAATGATTAAAAAAATTTCCTTAGGATTATTAGTGCTAGCACTCTCAACTTCTTGTGTCTCTAAAAAGATATACAATGATTTAGAAAACAAGTTTGCCGATTTAAAGAAAGAGAATCGAAAAATAGCTGATGATAATGAAGCTTTAACCAAAGCTAAAAATCAATTGGAGCTAGATGGCGCTAAGCTAAAAGCGGATTATGATAAATTAAAAGCGGACCATGATAAGCTTCAAGCGGATTACGCGGCCAAAGACAAAAGTTTCAAAACGCTACAAGCATCTTATAATGCTCTTGAAAAAGATAGCAATGCTGCATTAAGCAGCAATATTAATAAGAACCGCGAACTTTTAGCGCAATTAGAATCCAAAGAAAAAACATTAGCTACAGAACAAGACCGATTAAACAAATTAAAATCAGATTTGGATGCGAGTTCTAAACGATTAAGTGATTTAGAAGCCTATATTGCTGCCAAAGACGCCAATATGAAAAAGCTAAAGGAAACCTTGTTGAAATCGTTAAAAGCCTTTGATGGCAAAGGATTAACGGTGCATGAAAAAGATGGAAAAGTCTATGTTTCGATGGAAAACAAACTCCTATTTCAAACTGGAAGTTGGTCGGTCAATGCTGAAGGAAAAATAGCTGTTGTAGAAGTTGGTAAAGTTTTGGCTGAAAATCCGGACCTTTCTATTTTAATTGAAGGACACACGGACGATGACAAAATCATAGGAAAATTAGGAGGAGGAATAGAAAACAATTGGGATTTATCGACCAAAAGAGCAACTGCTATCGTAAACATTCTTTCAGAAAACAAAGGCGTAAACAAACAAAATCTTACTGCGGCGGGGCGGGGCGAATTTGCCCCTATCATGAGCAATGACACTCCTGAAGGCAAGGCAAAAAACCGAAGAATCGAAATTATCTTAACTCCAAAATTGGATGAGATTTCTAAAATGTTGAATGATTTATAAAATACATTTTCTAAAAAAGAAGACAAAAGACTCTATTAATTAGGGTCTTTTTTTTCGTAGGGAAACCTATTCAATATTTTTGATAAAATCTACTATCTGTTTAATATACTGTTCAATTAGAATGATATTCTATGTCCTAGATCTATACAGCGAAATATCGAAAAAATGCTGTCAATGCTTATATAAGCTTAAAAGAATCTTAAATTAAGGCCTTTTAAAAAATATAATAATTAATTTTGCAAAATGTTATACTGAAAAATATGAGCCCCGTATTTAAAAAGAAATTATCCTTGCCCTACATTGTAATTATTGCAACGGCAACTGCTATACTAACCTTTAGTATCACCCACTTTATTAGTTCTAAAAAAGAAGCAGTACTTTTAGAAAAAGCAGATGTGAATAGTGCTTGTAGTTATTCGATAAAAAGAATGGATGGTTATAAGTTTGTAAAGCCATTAATGTTTGTGGATGAACCTTGTGAAGGCGATGGATTGATGGCTACAAAACAAGAAATAAATACAATCATTCAAAATTACAAAACCTACAAAGGAGTTGTTGGAGCTTCCGTATATTTGAGAAATTACAGTACCAATGAATGGATGGCTGTTAATGATGAGGAAAAATACGAACCGGGATCGTTATTTAAAATTCCTATTTTGATTACTTATTTACGAATGAATGAGATTTCTCCTGGAGTTTTGGATAAGGAACTAGTATTTAATCAACATTTTGCCATTGATAAAAATGTTGCTTTTAAATCGAAAGGAATTGAGTTTGGTAAGAGTTATAAAGTTAGAGAGTTGTTGCGCTATATGATTCAATATTCTGACAATAATGCTACGGTGTTGTTGAATAATAATATGAATTCGGATGTGTTGTTAAAACTATTTCGAGATTTGGGTTTAGAAAAACCAGAAATTCACTCTAGTCATTATTATTTCACGGCGAAACAATATTCATTATTTATGAGAACACTTTATAATGCGGCCTATTTGTCTATTGATGATTCTGAATTTGCGACAGAATTATTGAGTAAGTGTGATTTTGAACAAGGAATTAAAATAGGAATTCCAAATAATGTTCTCATAGCTCATAAATTTGGCGAAGCGGGTACGCCAATAGAAATGCAACTACATGAATCGGCGATTGTTTACTTAAAAAACAAGCCCTATTTACTTACAGTGATGACTAAAGGTAAAGATAACAAAACGTTATCTAAATTAATTGGAGAAATTTCGGCTGTTACATATAAAAACATGTTGAATTTGTAGTTCATCTGCTTCTTTTTTCTGTTTATTACTATTTTTTCATTGCAATTCCGGAATTGGATATTGCAAATGCCTTACTTATTTGCTTTTTAAAATATGAAGTTGTGAAAAATAGCGTCTTATTTTAAATATTTAATAAAAATAAAGTATGACCCCCTATTTTTTACACATAATTATACTTATAAATATTATTTTATTTAATTTTACCCTATTACTTTTAGGGTTTTTATTTAAAATATTGCTATATGTATGTAGAAAAACGTTGGGTCTCTGCTTTTGTTATTATTGCTATTGTTGCCATAACAGGATTATTTTGGCCTCATCAAACCGCAGGATCAGAATTTAATGCTGTTAGCACTATAAACTTTGCTGATGTTGCTTGGTTGCTTACAGCTTCGTGCTTAGTGTTGTTAATGACTCCTGGATTATCTTTTTTTTATGGAGGTATGGTTGGCAAGAAAAATGTTATTTCAACCATGCTTAAGAGTTTTATTTGCTTAGGCGTTGTTAGTTTGATATGGGTAGCTGTTGGTTTTAGTTTATCATTCGGAAGTCCAATAGGACCTACCATCGGTGGCGTTCATTATGGTATTATTGGCAATCCTTTCGACTTTGCTTTTTTTGATCAAGTAGAAATGCAGCCTCATAAGAGTTTAGCATCTACTATTCCGTTTATCCTTTTTGCACTTTTTCAAATGAAGTTTGCTGTAATCACCCCAGCTATTATTACGGGAGCTTTAGCGGAGCGCATTCGTTTTATTTCGTTTTTATTGTTTATTAGTTTGTTTACCCTTTTTATTTATGCACCATTATGCCACATGATATGGCATCCTCACGGCCTGTTAGGTGGCTATTTTGGTGTAAAGGACTTTGCTGGGGGGACGGTTGTTCACATGAGTGCGGGGTTTGCAGCCTTAGCTGGTGTAATTGTTCTTGGAAAGCGAAAAAACAGTGAGCATATTCCCACCAACATTCCTTTTGTTTTATTGGGAACTGGATTGTTGTGGTTTGGTTGGTTTGGTTTTAATGCGGGTTCGGCCTTAGCGGCGAATGCTACTGCCGCGATGGCGTTTGCGACCACGACAATAGCTTCGGCATCGGCCATGATGACCTGGGTGTTTTTTGACCGATTGAATGGCAGACCTGTTTCAGCATTAGGGGCTTGTATAGGGGCTGTTGTTGGTTTGGTTGTTATTACTCCTTCTGCGGGTTATATTACCATACCTCAAAGTATTTTCTTTGGTTACATCGGCGCTCTTGTATCCAACTTGATGGTGAATTGGAAACGATTAAAACAAATAGATGATACCTTAGATGTTTTTGCTTGTCATGGTGTAGGTGGAATTGTGGGAATGATTCTAACTGCCATTTTTGCACAAGGTGAAAATGCCAGCTTACTTCATGGTGGTTGGTCTGTATTTGGTCACCACATGATGGCTTTGGTGTTGGTTTCTGTCTTTACTTTTGGCGGCGCCTATTTACTATTTAAGCTGACTAATTTTATTATTCCTTTGCGAGTTACCGAAGAATCGGAAGCATTAGGATTGGATTTATCACAACACGGAGAAAAGTTCTGATTAATTCAAATGAGGTTATGAAAGTTTATCATTTATAGAAAAACTATTTTTCTTCTAGTAGCATTTCTTCTAGTCTAGAATCTCTATCATAAATGTCTTTATAGAAATTAATAGCGCCTTTATCGTCTACCCAAGAAGTAAAATATCCAATGTAAACTGGTATTTTATGTTTGAGTGCGTACCAAGATTCTTTATTTTTATTCATGGCCTCCTCTATTTTTTCGGGGGTCCACTTTGAATCGTCTTTTAAAATTAAATTTGCAAGTTCTTTAGGTTTTTCAACACGTATGCACCCGTGACTGAATGCTTTGGATTCTGCGTTGAATAGATTTTTGGCAGGTGTATCATGCAGGTAAATATTGTTGTTATTTGGAAAGAGAAATTTAACCAAACCTAATGAATTATCTAATCCTGGTCGTTGTCTGACTCCTCCATTATACCACTCCATGTTATGTTTTGTTAAGTAATTTTTATCTTTTTTAATAGCCGGAATAATTTCTTTATTGAGGATACTTGTGGGTACGTTCCAATAGGGGTCAAAAACAATGTAACTTAACTCACCACTAAAAATGACTGTTTCATTCATTGCTTTTCCAACTACTACGCTAGACACTAATGCAGGTTTTTCGTCTTTAAAATAGATTAGTTTAAAAGATGGGATGTTAATCACTATGTATTCTTTAGCTTTCGATATGTCTTTGGAAACCCATCGACATCGTTCCATATTCACTATAATTGTTTTGATTCGTTGGCTTAAGGGAATATTCATGCTAGCGATGTGTTTTGGCAAAATCACAAAGTCACTATTAAATCCGTTTCGTTTTTTATAGTTTAACAGCCCTTTTTGAAGTTCTCTATCATATACAAAACTTTTAGAATCATTCGATATGTCTCCTGAAACAAACAATCGGGTTCGAATTTGAGGTATCATTATAGACGAGTCGTTAGGTTTTAAAGAAACAAAAGTTGCCTCTGTTATAATTGATGACCATCCGCCTTTTTTTTCAATGTCTCTATATTTTTGCAATACTTCTTTTAGTTTGTAGTATTGTGCTATTAGGTGTTTCTCTTCTATCTTGGTAGGGTCAGCCAAAATAGAGTCTAAGTAAGCAACATAAGATAGCTTTTTTCTTGGCAAAAACCATCCTAATTCTTTAGATTTAGCATCCTCTATTCCCAAGAGCACTTTGTCAACATAGAACAAATAATAGGAAGTCAAAAACAATTCTATCTCCAAATTAGGCTTATTCGTTTGTTTTTGAAACAAAGCATCAAACGTTGGCTTATAGGGCACCAAAGAAGCAATTCCATCCCTATCTAGATTATTAATTTTATCCGAAATTACCGCTGCTGTTTCTTTAAGTCCTTTACTATCCAGCCATAGAAAATTATAGCCTTGTTTTTTATAAATTTCAACTACTTGCTTTTTATAGTATATCAACTTGGGATATTTAACATAGAAAGCCTCTATTAAAGTACTATCAAATGCGACCAAATGTGTTGCTTTATTTCCTATTGTATGGTTTGGACTAACCTTTAATGGATTACTTTCCTTGTTATGACAAGATTCAATCACCACAAACCCAAAAAGAAAAAACAAAAATGAAAGACGAGTTCCCATTCCTTTCATCATAATTTAAGTCGTTTAATTATCTTATAAATTTACTACTTTTACGTGAGTTAATTTTACACAACTTCAACTATTTATTACATATAAATCATGCGAAAACTATTTTTATCCCTTCTTTTTATTTGTTGTTTTATTTCAATACAGGCACAAGACAAAAGCAAAGAACAAATCAATATCCTTTTAGACCATTGGCATAAAGCCGCTGCGAATGCGAACTTCAATGACTATTTTAATGTGTTGACCGATGATGCTATTTATGTTGGGACTGATGCTACAGAACATTGGAATAAAACCGCTTTTGAAACCTTTGCAAAACCCTATTTTGACAAAGGAAAGGCTTGGAGCTTTACTGCATTAGAACGACATATCTATTTTTCTTCCGATGGGAAAATGGCATGGTTTGATGAACTATTAGACACGCAAATGAAAATTTGTAGAGGGAGTGGCGTTTTAATTAAAATAAAAAACAATTGGAAGATAAAGCAGTATGTGCTTTCGATGACCATACCCAATGACAACACGAATGAGGTGGTAAAAACAAAAGCGACTATAGAAGACGTTTTGATTGATCAATTGAAAAAGCAGCACTAGACCGAACTACTTTAAAAAAAAAGGAACACAGATTGAAGAAATTTTAAAAATTTATATAATTTCTTCAATCTGTGTTCCAAAAAATAGTCACAACAAAATCGCTACTTTTTAAGATTCTTCAACATCACTTGGGTCATAGAATCCATTTCAAATTGATGTTTCCATCCCCAATCTTCTCTTGCAGAAGAATCATCAATTGAAGCAGGCCAGCTGTCTGCAATTTTTTGACGGAAGTCGGGTTTGTATGAAATGGTAAAATCAGACATGTGTTTTTTAATTTCATTAGCAATTTCAGCTGGTGTAAAACTAATTCCAGCTAAGTTGTAAGATGAGCGAATTTTTACCTCTTCAGCGGTGGCTTGCATTATTTCTACTGTGGCTCTAATGGCATCATCCATATACATCATTGGCAATTTTGTGTCTTCTGAAAGGAAACATTCAAACTTTCCGGCTTCTAATGCTTTGTGGTAAATATCAACCGCATAATCGGTGGTTCCTCCTCCTGGTTCAGTTGTCCAACTGATTAATCCTGGATAACGAACGCTTCTCACATCAACTCCATATTGGCGGTGGTAGTATTCACACCATCTTTCGCCTGTTTGTTTACTGATTCCGTACACAGTAGTTGGCTCCATAATAGTGAATTGAGGGGTGTTTTCTCTTGGCGTTGTAGGTCCAAATACGGCAATACTTGATGGCCAGAATATCTTTTTAATCTTTTTAGCTTTCGCCAAATTCAGTACGTGAAACAACGAGTTCATGTTTAAATCCCAAGCAAAAGCTGGGTTTTTCTCAGCAGTTGCTGATAATAATGCCGCCATTAAATAGACATCGGTAATTTGATATTGTTCAATTAAATGTTCGATTTGATTGTAATCTAAAGCATTTACTACTTCAAAGATTCCGTTGTTTACAATATCGTTATTGAGTTTTCTAATGTCGGAGGCAATTACGTTGTCGTTTCCGTATATGCTTCGAAGTTTTGTAGTTAGTTCGGTGCCTATTTGTCCACAGGCACCAATAATTAAAATTTTAGTTGTCATAGTTTGTTTGTTTGTGGTGCAAAGATAAGGTTTTCGAATATGCTATTAAAAGTTGTGATTGTAAATATCCGCTTTAAAAACATTTATAAAACCTTTCACACTAAGTCTTAAACATATATGCTACTTTTGTATTTTTGTAAACCAAAGCAAAATCCGCGATGAAATTTAAATCGTTTTATATAGTATTTCTCTCGATTCTCTTCTTTTCTTGTCAAAACGACAATAAGCTGCTCCTTATTGAGCAACAAAAAGAAGCTGAGAAAAAAGAAGTTGTTTTTAAAAGCATCGAAAAAGGTTGGGGTTTTACAATTTCTCCTTTAGAGCCTGAAACGCAAGCTAAGGTTAAGAATTGGTTGGAATGGCAAAATTTTTTGACAGAGATTCATCAAAATCCTAAAAGTTCTATTGGAGCTTTCCAAAAAAAAGCAGTTGTTTTATCAAAAAAAGTGGCCGAATTGAATGTTAATATTCCTCCAGAATTTGATAAACCACAAATTAAAGCTAGGATTGCTGTGTTAATTACCAAAGTGAAATCAATGAGTTTATATATTAATTTGAACCAAATTCCAAGTGGTAAAGTAGTGAAATTAATAGGTGAAATTAACACTGAAATAGACTTCTTTCAATTACAAATGGAAGAGATTGTGAAAAGAAGTAAAATCCCATTGGAGGAAGGTGAACAAGATCTTCTTCGAATGAAGGATACGGCGAGAGCTGTTCCTAATACCCCAATTCAATAATATATAGTTTGAGCAAAAGCACTATTCCTTCTGTGTATCAAAAATCGGCAAAAGTTCAACTTTTAGCCAGTTTTTTAGAGCAACGCGACACCAAAATAAATGCTAAAGGATTGTTGGGTTCGGCATTGTCTTTTGTGGTGCAAGCGGCTTTTGAAAAATCGGAATTGCCTTTTCTTTTATTGTTTAATGACAAAGAAGAAGCGGCGTATCACCTTAATGATTTAGAACAACTTATCAACGATCAAGATGTCTTATTTTATCCAGGGTCGTATAGAAGGCCGTACCAAATTGATGAAACCGATAATGCTAACATTCTGCTTAGAGCTGAAGTATTGAACCGCATTAATTCACGAAAAAAACCAGCTATCATTGTTTCCTATGCGGAAGCTATTTTTGAAAAAGTAGTTACTAAAAAAGAACTTGAAAAGAATACCTTCAAAGTTTCTGTAAACGATAAACTATCCATTGATTTTGTTAACGAAGTTTTGTTTGAATACCATTTTAAACGAGTTGATTTTGTGACAGAACCGGGGGAGTTTTCTGTTCGTGGTGGGATTGTTGACGTATTTTCGTTCTCGAATGACAATCCGTATCGAATTGAGTTTTTTGGTAATGAAGTCGATTCCATCCGTAGCTTTGATGTAGAAACCCAATTATCGATTGAAAAGCTGAAGAAGATTTCGATTATTCCCAATGTTGAGAATAAATTCTTTGAAGAAAACCGTGAAAGTTTCTTGGATTACATCAATGAGAAAACAGTTTTATTTATTCAAAATACTGATTTGGTTGGGCAGCAATTGGACAAACTTTTTGCTAAAGCTACCGAAGCTTTTTCCAAATTAGAATCGACTTTAAAACATGTAGCCCCTGAAGAATTATTTGTTAATCAGCAACAATTCTTAAAGAAGGCCTTGTATTTTTCGGTGGTTGAATTGAGTAATGCTCCCACCTTTTCTATTGACAAAACGATAGAATTTCACTTACAACCGCAACCGTCGTTCAACAAGCAATTTGATTTGTTGTTGAACAATTTGAACGAAAATCATTTCAATGGAATTAAGAATTATTTGTTTTGTTCCAATGAAAATCAAGCAAATCGTTTCCATGATATTTTTGAAGAGATTGATGAGGAGCATCACGAAAGCCTTCGCAAACAATATAAAACCATTGTCTTTCCTTTATTTCAAGGATTTATTGACGAAGAAAATCAAATTGCTTGCTATACCGACCATCAGATCTTTGAGCGGTACCACAAATTCAATATCAAAAACGGGTATTCTAAAAAGCAAACTATTACGCTAAAAGAATTGACTTCGTTGACCGTTGGTGATTATGTCACCCATATTGATCACGGAATAGGGAAATTTGGCGGATTGCAAAAGATACAAGTAGAAGGCAAAACTCAAGAAGCAATTAAGCTTGTCTATGCCGACAATGATATTGTCTATGTTAGTATTCACTCGCTGCATAAAATCTCTAAATACAACGGGAAAGATGGTGCTCCTCCCAAGATATACAAACTTGGTTCGGGTGCTTGGAAAGCATTAAAACAAAAAACCAAAGCCCGAGTCAAACATATTGCCTTCAACTTAATTCAATTGTATGCCAAACGCCGATTGGAAAAAGGTTTTGCCTGTGCGCCCGACAGTTATTTGCAAAAAGAATTGGAAAGTTCTTTTATCTACGAAGACACTCCCGATCAAATCACCTCTACACAAGACGTAAAAGCCGATATGGAGACCGATCGTCCGATGGATAGACTTGTGTGTGGCGATGTAGGTTTTGGCAAAACAGAGGTCGCTATTCGTGCCGCATTTAAGGCGGTAGATAATGGAAAGCAAGTTGCTATTTTAGTACCCACGACTATTTTGGCCTACCAACATTATCGAACTTTTTCTGAGCGATTGAAAGATATGCCTGTTACAGTGAATTATCTGAATCGTTTTAGAACCGCCAAAGAAAAAGCAGAAACGATTAAATTATTAGGTGAAGGAAAGGTTGATATTATCATAGGCACTCACCAATTGGTAAACAAAGATGTTAAGTTTAAAGATTTAGGTTTGTTGATTATTGACGAAGAGCAGAAGTTTGGCGTGAATGTAAAAGACAAGCTCAAAACTATTTCTGCCAATGTAGACACCTTAACTTTGACCGCAACACCTATTCCTAGAACGTTGCAGTTTTCGTTGATGGCGGCACGAGATTTGTCGGTGATTACTACTCCACCCCCCAACCGGTATCCTATAGAAACACAAGTGGTACGTTTTCACGAAGAGTTGATTCGCGATGCCATTTCGTATGAAATTCAACGCAACGGACAGGTATTTTTTATTAATAATCGTATTGAGAACATCAAAGAAGTTGCCGGAATGATTCAACGACTAGTTCCCGATGCTCGTGTGGGTATTGGCCATGGTCAATTGGATGGCAAGAAGCTCGAAGAATTGATGCTGGCATTTATGAATGGTGAATTTGATGTTTTGGTAGCTACCACGATTATTGAAAGTGGTTTGGATGTCCCGAATGCGAATACCATTTTTATTAATAATGCTAATAATTTTGGATTGTCCGATTTGCATCAAATGCGAGGTCGTGTGGGGCGAAGCAATAAGAAAGCATTTTGTTATTTTATAACACCTCCTTATTCTTCCATGACGGACGATGCTCGTAAACGGATACAAGCCTTGGAACAATTTAGCGAATTGGGAAGTGGTTTTAATATTGCCATGAAAGACTTAGAAATCCGTGGTGCTGGCGATTTGTTGGGTGGCGAACAAAGCGGGTTTATCAATGATATCGGTTTTGATACCTATCAAAAAATCATGAACGAAGCTATTGAAGAGTTGAAAGAAAACGAATTCAAAGACTTGTATCCTACTGAAAATGATATTGAAAGCAAGGAATATGTCAAAGATTTGCAAATCGATACTGATTTTGAATTGCTGTTTCCAGATGCATACATCAATAGTATTACGGAACGACTGTTGTTGTACAATGAATTGGCTTTGATTAAAGACGAACAAAACCTATTAAAATACGAACAAAAACTAATTGACCGTTTTGGGGCTTTACCTAAAGAAGCTCTTGCTTTATTAAACAGCATCCGCATTAAGTGGAAAGCTACAAGCATTGGTATCGAAAAACTGGTGATGAAGCAAGGCAAAATGGTGGGCTATTTTGTAGGCGACCAACAAAGTGATTTCTATCAATCTAACCGATTTATGAAGCTGGTTCAGTTTGTACAAATGAACAGCAATCTTTGTAAAATGAAAGAAAAAGAAACCAAAAACGGACTACGACTGCTTTTGACTTTTGAAAATGTAAAAAGCATTAACAAAGCGCTGGAGTTGATGGAAAGGATATAATGTTCACCATTGTGTCGCCAATTTTAGCTATGCCCTCGAAGCGTTGATCAAAATTGCATACTTTATTTTTTGAAATAAGAATAACGAACAAGAAACGTTGAATTTTGAAATGGTTTCATTTCAATATCCGATAATCAATTTAGTACTCTAACTATTTTGAAATTAGCCGAATGCTGCTTTTACTTTGAGTTCAAAATAATTGCCTGAACGTAACTATATTGAACTACTAATATGAATACTACCAAAATAAAACCGCCTTGTTAATCATAACAAGGCGGTCCTTTTATCTATAAATTGTGTATTATTTTACAATTAAGAATTCTGAACGTCTATTTTGAGCGTGCTGTTCTTCTGTACAAGGCTCACATTGCACTTTAAGTTCTGATTTACCGAAACCTTTTCCAGTGATTCTTGAGGCTGCAATACCTTTAGAAATGACATATTGCACTGTAGCTTGCGCTCTTCTATCTGACAAAGAATTATTGTAGTCATCTGTACCTCTATTATCCGTATGTGATTTAGCAAAGATGACAAGTTTTTCGTTGTTTTTCATCACCTGAACTAGTTTGTCTAACTCAAATGCGCCTTCTTGTGTAATATTACTTTTATCATATTCAAAGAAAATAGGTTTTAACACAATTTCATCAGGAGTAATGATTACATCGATAGGCTGTAAAGCAGCATCCACTCTAGCTGAAGGTCCTTTGCTTTTAGCAACAGGGAATACATTGCCTTCAAAACCATCTTTAGAGGCTTGTATTGAATAAATTTTATCACATAATACTCTGTAATTGACTTCTCCTTTGCTATTAGACATTTTAGTATCAACAATATTATTTTTTTCATCAAGAATAGCCACTTTAGCATCGGCTAAAATTTCACCCGTTTTCTTGTTAGTAACAACTACTAATAAATCAACTTTACAAATTGGAGTCGCGCTAAAGATGTCATCATTTCCATTTCTATTACTTGACAGAAACCCAATGTTTTTTGCTTTATTGAAAGTAAAAGCAAAATCATCTTTTTCAGTATTTATAGGTTTCCCCATATTAACAGCATCTGTTCCTTTAGATAAATCTATTTGATATACATCATATCCTCCTAGACCTTGTCTTCCACTTGAAGCAAAGTATAATGTTGTATTATCATCAGCAATAAAAGGGAAACTTTCATTTCCTTCAGTATTTACCTTTGGCCCTAGGTTTTCAGGTTTTCCGTACTCATTACCATTAATAGAAACTTTCCAAATATCTACTCCACCTAAACTTCCAGGCATATTAGAAGAAAAATAAAGTGTTTTACCATCTCTACTCAAACTTGGATTACTTAAAGAGTAATCTTTAGTATTGAAAGGAAGAGGTTTAATATTACCCCAAACATCACCTGTTTTAGTAGCTTTATAAAGATTATTTTTTCCTAATTTAAGTTTGTTTACTTTATCTTTTTCGAATAGATGTTCTCTAAAACTATCACTTGAAAAATACATAGTATTCCCGTCAGCACTAATTGTTACAGGACCATCATGGAATTTTGAATTCAATTCTGTAATAGTTGTAGGTTCAGAAAATGTTCCTGAATCGGACATAATAGACTTATAGATGTCTAAGAAAGGTTCACCGTTCCACCCATAATTTTTTCTAGAACTATTTCTAGCACTAGTAAAATAAAGTGTATTGTCATACATAACTGCTCCAAAGTCCGACTTATCAGAGCTTAGTGGTAATGATTTAACCACATAATTCTCTCCTTTATCTAAAATAACTGGAACGTAATTAGGATTTTCTTTAAATGCTTTAGCTCTCAAATCATTTGGAACCATGGATGCAAACTTATTCATTTGTTTGTTTGCCTCTTCATATTTCCCATTGGCTTTCAGCATTTGAGCATATCTAAAGTAGGTTTCAGCATCTTGAGGAGTCTGAACTGCTTTAGCATACCATGTAGCAGCATCGGCAGTATTAAACATGTTATAATAAGTGTCTGCTAATTGTTTGAAAACATAACCATCTCCTTTTCCACTTTCGGCTAATTTTTGATATTCTTTAGCTGCTGCAACATATTCATATCTATTGAATAGTTTGTCGGCTGCTTTAGTATCTTTATTCTGAGCCGTAAGGGATGAACTTATTGCTACAAAAATTAATGCTATATATAGATTTTTCATTTTTACTATTATTTTATATTAGAAATATCTTGGAGATTGTGATACTTTTTTCGGGAAATTCAAATCGAATAAAATCATTATCTCATGAGATGCAGGTGTCGTCACTTTCAAATCTGAAATGATATGATCATAGGCATAACCAATTCTTAATCCTGGATTGATTGCATAATTAACCATAGCACCAAAGGAATCCTGAAGTCTATACGTTGCTCCAATTTCAAATTTATCATAAAACAAGAAATTAGCAGATAAATCAACTGAAACAGGTGCTCCAAAAGCAGATTTTATCATAGTAGATGGCTTAAATTTTAAAGTCGGATTTAAATCAAATACATAACCTCCTGTTAAGAAATAATGCAAGACTTCATTTCCATATTGAACACCATTATAGCTTAAATAACTATTTTTTAACATATTTGGCACTGAAAAAGCAACATAGTATTTATTAGTATAATAAAACAATCCTGATCCAATATTCAAAAACGATTTACTTGAATTTTGTTGAAAGGCAGGGTCATCTAAATCCGGAACATGTCCGTTACCAATGTCAGAAAACAAACCTACTTTGTGAAAAGTTCCTCCACCTTTAATACCAAAAGCAAGTCTATGTTCTCCACCAAGATTTAAGGTATATGAGAAATCTGCATAAATGTTCGTTTCTTCAACAGGACCAATCTTATCATTAATAGCAGATAATCCTAACCCTACATTTTTTCCAACAGGACTGTTGATAAAGAAGGTTCCCGTGGTTGGAGCCCCCTCTATTTCAACCCATTGTTTTCTATAGATTACACCACCAGTCATATTTTCTTTAGAACCAGCGTAAGCAGGATTAATAACACTCATATTATACATATATTGTGTGTACTGTGGATCTTGTTGAGCGTTGACATTAATAAATGTCATCAAAGCAAACACAGTTAAGAAATATATTTTTTTCATTGTTTTGAAATTTATCATTTATAATTAGTTTGTTACTTGTTCTGTCTATTTATGTAAATCCATCCTGTTTTAGTAGGTTGGTCATTTTTAAAATCAATTACATAATAGTATGTTCCATCTGGTAATTCACTTCCGCTGTCCGATTGTCCAATCCATTCGTTAGTATAATCGCCTTTAGAATACACTTTAGTACCATATCTGTTAAATATAGATAGTGTTTGTACATTCATCAATCTTAAATCAAAGAAGTCATTTTTACCATCTGGATTTGGATTAGGTGAGATCCCTTTTTGAATATCACAATAAATTCTATCTAAAGTAATAGGATGACTTTGTTGACAACCATCTGCAGTAGTAACATTTACTGAAAATGTTAAAGGTAATTGTGGCGCAGGTGTTGCAGCATGAACATAAGATGTAACATCAAAAGTAGCGTTATTTGATCCTACAGTATTACTATCAAATTGCCAAGTAAAATTAGATGTATTCAAATCAAATGAACTACCTGTTGGTACAACTTCTAAAATAAAATCATTGTTAATACATTCTCCATTTATTGTGAAATCAAATGCAGGAATAAACGCTGCCGTTCCAGAAGCACTTACACTTGTACAACCCGTTGTAGTATCAGTAATAATAACTGAATAGGTTCCAGCAGTTGTTGTAGTAAATGAAGCCACATTTCCTGGAGTGGTTGGTCCTGTCCAAACATAATTATAGGTTCCAGTTGTTGGAATTGGATTAGCTGTTATCGTTGCTTGAGATCCTTGACACACTGTATCTCCTGTAACAGTAACCGTTGGTAAAGCATTTATAGTTACAGTACTTGTTGCGCTTACACTGGTACAACCTGTTGTTGTATCAGTAATGGTAACCCCATAGTTTCCAGAAACCGTTGCATTAAAAGTAGCTACATTTCCTGGGTTAGAAGCACCAGTTGGTACAGTCCAAACATAAGTAAAGGTTCCCGTTGGAGAAGCTACTGCAGTCACTGTTGCTGTCTGTCCTTGGCAAACTGTTGGGCTATTTACTGTTACAGTTGGTAAGGCATTAATAGTCACGGTTCCAGAAGCACTTGCGCTTGCACAACCTGATAAGGCATCTGTTACTATAACTGAATAAGTTCCAGCCATTGTAGCTCCAAAAGAAGAAACATTTCCTGGATCAGTTGCTCCAACAGTATTTGTCCAAACATAATTATATGTTCCAGTAGTAGGTAGAGCTGTTGCAGTCACTGTTGCAGATTGTCCCGCACAAGCAGAAGGGCTATTAACCGTTGCTGTTGGTACCACATTAATTACTAATGGAGTAGAGCTACTAGTTCCAGAAATACATAATGCACTATTATCTAAAACGGTATAAGTCACACTGTATGTTCCTGGAGTTGATGATGCTAAGTTAACAACACCCGTATTTGCATCAATAAGTAAACCAACTGGTGATGCTGTATACTGTCCACCTGAAGTGAATCCAACACTAGGGGTTGGTGTTAATGTAGCGGCTACATTTGCACAAACCGGTGAGGTATATGAAAAAGTAGTCACAGCAGGAACTGGTGTAGCAGTGTTAATAGTAACTGTTGTACTTGCAGAACATCCTGTTGTAGTATCTAAAACTGAAACAATATGATCCCCAGTAGGCAATCCTGCAAATGTTGTATTTGAAGAATAAGCACCTCCATCAATACTGTACTGATAGCTTGATACAGGAGGTAAGGAATAGATACCAATATTTGAATAATCATTATTAGCACAATTAGCTGCACCACTTCCTGCATAATCAATAATATCCCAATCGCTATTATTATAAGTAGTATTAGGCAATGGAGAAATTGTGTTTTTTCTTCTAAAATCTGCACCTTCAGTACCTATGCTTGAAGGAGCCCAATTGCTATTACCAAAAATACCCCAACTATCTATTTGAGTGGTTCCATTAAACAAACCGAAATGGTCATTCCCATTAACCGCAAAGTTTACAGAGCCAGAAGGGCTACTTTGAGCTGCAAGAGATCCATCTCCTCCTGGAGTAGACGGGCAACTATCATCATTCCCTAAAGCAATTACATAAGTACTTCCCGTAGTCAAATTAACGTTGTTTAAAGGTAGTGTGAAAGAATAAGCATTCCCATTATTCGCTGTTTTAATTGCATAGTTCGATAAATTAATTGTTGCGCCTGTTCCATTGAATAGCTCTATGTAAGATAAAGAACCCGAATTAGAGTCTGTTACTTCAGAGATGAATAAATCCGTTGGAGTTGCTCCTAAACTTGAAATAGGTGAAGTCACCTGAATGGTTCCTGAAGGCAGCGCACATGTTGGTTGTGTAACTGTCGTTTGAATTGTTATTGCTGGAGTAACAGTTACGACAATAGAAATTGGTTGAGAACATTGCCCTAAATCTGGTGTAAATGTAAAGGTAGTATCCCCAGCAACCGTTGAGTCAATTGAAGCTGGCAACCAGGTTCCCGTTATAGGAGTGGCATTAGTTGACGATGTTGGTAAAACAGGTGCAGTTGCTCCATTACAAACTGTTGGTATAGTTGCAAAAGTTGGAACAATTAATGGATTAAATCCTACTGTGCCTGATGCACTTGTACTTAAACATCCTGTTGTAGTATCTGTAATAACTACCGAATAAACCCCAGCCACTGTCGTTGTAAATGTCGCTACATTTCCAGGGTCAGTTCCCGAAGTTGGAACCGTCCATGCATAAGAATAATTTCCAATTGATGTTGGTGTAGCTGTAACTGTTGCTGGTTGACTTGCACAAACTGTAGGGCTATTAACTGAAACAGAAGGAGGTGTTGGATCAACTAAAACAATTGGAGTATTGTAAGGATATGAACATCCATTTATAGTCACCAAGAAATTAGAATAAGTTCCCGCATTTAACCCATTTATTACAATGGTACCATTGTTATCAGAGCTAATCGTTTGTGGACCAACAGTAACTTCAGTATTTTGAATATAACTTACCCCATAAGATGTGTTCGGAGCCAATCCAGAAATGGTTATCGACCCATTTGTTCCTCCACATGTAGTTGGATTAGTGCTTGTATAAGATGGTTGCGCTTGAATTGTAAATGACGCTGTGTAGTAAGCACCATTATTATCAATAAATACAGTTTCACTACATCCTGTTGTTGTTGTAGAACTTCCAGAAATATCATAATATACTTGAATAGTATAATTCCCTGGAGGGTATGTCGTCAAATCAATAGGGTTTTCTGTTGGATATAATGCGTCTGGCAGTACTTTGTGCCATTTTTGATCTCCCACATTACATGGTCCACCACCAACATTAAAGGCTCCAGAGCCACAATCGCTGAACCAAGGTAAATCCATTACTTGAAAAGTTCCTGGTGTTCCTGCTTGAGGGTATATTCTATAATTTAAGCGCGCGCTACAAACATTCGAAGATGCGTTTTTAAATGTTTTTATTTCTGCTCCTTTTAACATTAATGAACTTGAATTTTGCAAGTATGTTCCCAAATTAGAATCTGGGAAAATATTTGACGCAGGTCCTATGATGTCTGCCCCGGAACCAACCGTGTTAAAGAAGTTAGAAGTAGAACAATTTGCTAACCAAACAGCACTTGCATAACTGCCAAAAGCGCAATTTGTATTTACGGTTATATTCATCGTAACTGTGCTTGCGCATTGTCCTGAAGTAGGAGTAAATGTATATGTTCCGCTTGCAGTGTTACTCACTGTTGCAGGTGACCAAGTTCCAGTAATACCATTTGTTGAAGTTGTTGGTAATACTGGCGCTGTAGCACCAGCGCAAAATGGAGCTGGTTCTAAAAATAATGGAGTAGTACCTGGATTTACAGTAATACTCATAGTTATTGGATTAGCACATTGTGTCGAACTTGGTGTAAAAGTATATTGCGTAGTACCAACCGTTGTATTATCAACCACACTAGGAGACCAAGTCCCTGTAATTGGCGTAGCATCATTTGATGATGTCGGTAAAACAGGAGCTGTTGTGCCAACACAGAACGGTGCTATTTGCGTAAACGTTGGTGTAACCATTCCAGTCACCGTAATAGTTTGTGAACTAGAAGATGATTGAGGACACAAAGGATTATTATCTGACGAAGTTGCTGTCAAAGTATAAGTACCTATAGTAGTAGGAGTAAAAACAACTGATGACCCTGTTGCAGCACTTAAGTTGGTTGCAGGAGACCAAGTATATTGCCCAGTACCACCAGTAGCATTTAATGTAGCTGTTTGACCTAAACAAATAGTTGATGTATTTGTTTGTGTAGATTCTGATATTAATACTGGTGATTGAATACCTGAACTACTTGCTATTACATAACTACAAACATCACCAGCAAAACCGTCGATCATGATATAGTAAGTATTTCCCACTGTTAAACCAGTAGCCGAAACATTAACCGCTCCACTAGCAACAGTTCCCGGACTCCAACATGTATAACTAGTTACTGGACCTGAACCACAAGTTGCCGCACTAAAAACCATAATTTGAATACCTCCTCCTTGTTGACTATTTGTTACCCAAACATCAAAAGATATAGTCGATGAGCTTGCTACAAAAGTTAGGAAAGAATTATTTTCAATCGAACCACAAAAAGCATTAAGTAATTCCGGCCAATAATCCGCTGTATAAGAAGCTGATGTATTTCCACAATAGCCGTTTAAATTACAAATTGGAGTGGCAATTGCACAAGTATTTCCTGCAGCAGTATTATTAATACAACTAGGTGGTGGTGTAGCAAAACTTACTACATTTGACCAGAAACTACTGTCTGTAGTACTACAAACTGCTCTAATGTAGACATCTTTAGATCCAGATGTGAACCCACTATAGTTAAATGGATTGGTTGTAGCTGTTACCCAACCTGTCGAAGTAGCTGTTGGAGCAGGTGATCCAGCTGGTAATACTAAAATTTGCCACGAAGTAGCGGTTCCAATTTGTGTCCAAGCAATTGTTGCACTATTTTGAGTAATATTTGAAACTGATACTGCTGTTGGTTTTGGACATGTTGGAGGTGGTGCGCAAGTTACATTTGCAACCCATCCTGTAGCAGTTACTGAACTATCAGACGTAAATACAAAAGTTAAACAACCATCAACAGTTGAAGATGTTACACTAGGAGGTAATGTGGTACCTGTATATGTTCCTAATAAAGTACCTGTAGTACTATTTCCATCATAAATATTTAGGAAATCAAAACCGTCTTCTAAATCAAATGAGGTAAAAGTTACCGTAGCTTGTTGCCCAGAAGAAGGACAAATAACAGTTGTTACGTTTGAACTATTTGCATAATTACCACTTGCTCCTCCTGGATCAGTAAAAGTACCTCCACAAGCTGGTGGAGCCAATAATGTAGTAATATTAATACCTGTAGACCAAACGCTACTATCTGTTGAAGAACAAACTGCTCTTAAATATAATGTATAGCAAGTATTTGGTGTTAATCCGGTAAATGTATATGTATTGTTAGTTGTAGGTGTAATTATTATACCTGTACTAGAAGCTGTCGGTGCAGCTGAACCACAAGGTAAAGCCAACATTTCGAATTGAGTTGCAGTACTATTGTTAGTCCATGTTAATGTTCCTGAATTAGATGTCACTGCTGACGTTGCTAATGCAGAAGGTGCTGGACACGTTGGAGCTGGAGCACAAGTAATATTGGCAACCCATCCTGTAGAAGTTACTGAACTATCAGAAGTAAATACAAAAGTTAAACATCCTCCTGGAGTTGAATTGGTCATTGCTGGAGGCAAAGTAGTACCTGTGTAAGTTCCAAGCAAAGTTCCTGTGGCACTATTTCCATCATATACATTCAGAAAATCAAAACTATTTTCAACATTAAATGAAGTAAATGTAACGGTTACTAAATCCGTTGGATTAGTAGCACAAATAGTTGTTGTAATGTTTTCATTATTTGAATAGTTTCCAGAAGCCCCTCCTGAATCAACAAAATTACCTCCACAAGCAGGTGGAGCAATAAGTGTCGTAATATTTACTCCTGCTGACCATAAACTACTATCTGAAGAAGAACATACCGCTCTTACATATAAAGTATAACAAGTCAATGGGGTTAATCCTGTAAATGTGTATGTGTTAGTTGTAGGAGTAATTATAGTTCCTGAACTTGAAGCTGTCGGTGCAGCTGAACCACATGGTAAAGCCAACATTTCAAATTGAATTGCTGTACTATTGTTGGTCCATGTTAATGTTCCTGAATTAGAAGTAACTGATGACGTTACTAATGCTGTTGGCTTAGGACAAGTTGGAGCAGGTGCACAAGTAATATTGGCAACCCATCCAGCTCGTGTTGTACTTGCGTTAGAAGTAAAAACAAAATACAAACAACCTCCAGGGACTGATGAAACAATTGGTCCAGGCAACGTTGTTGTTAAATTTCCAGAATAGGTTCCTATTAGTGGAGCAGAAGCATTACTTCCATCATACACTTTTAAAACGTCATTATTTGCTTGAGTGTTAAAAGCAGTAAATGTTACTGTTACTACATCAGTTGAATTTGTTGGACATATTAATGTAGGCGTATTTTCATTGTTGCTATAATTTCCTGAAATTCCGCCTGAATCCACAAAATTACCACCACAGCCAACTGGAGCAACAGTAGTTGTAGCTGATACTGGACCGCTCCATAAACTAGAACTTGAAGAAGAACAAACTGCTCTTACATAAAAATCATAACATGTTAATGGAGATAATCCTGTTACAGCAAATGGATTCGATGAGGCAGATATAACTCCCGTAGCAGTTGCTGTTGGAGCGGCAGATCCACAAGGTAAAGCTATCACTTCCCAAGCTGAGGCTACACTTGTATCTGGATTTTGTGGTTGTGTCCAACCTACTGTAACTGAATTATATGATATTGCTGATGTATTTAATACAATTGGGCTTTGACAAGATGGTGCTGGCGCACAGGTTACATTAGCAACCCAACCAGCTGCATTTGTAGTTCCATCTGAAGTAAATACAAAAGTTAAACATCCATCAGGTGAAGAAGAGGTGACTGCTGGAGGTATGGTTGTTCCAGAATATGTGGCTAACAAAGTTCCTGTAGTCCCATTTCCATTATATACTTTTAATAAGTCCGTATTTAATTGGGTATTAAAAGATGTAAAAGTTACTGTTACCTGATCGCCTGGGTTCACAGGGCAAATTGGATACGTAATATTAGCATTATTTGCATAATTTCCTGCCTGTCCACCTGCATCTACAAAAAGTCCACCACAAACTGGTGGTGCAACTGCGGTAGTGAATGCGAAAGGTCCAGCCCAAGCACTAAAAGTTCCATTTCCACAATCAGCTCTTACCCAATACTGATATGCAGTGTCTGGTGTTAAACTAGTTACCGGTGTATTAGTGCTTGAAGATGTTTGTGTTCCCGAACCAGATGGTATTGCTGAACCCGCTGTTTGAACCGCATACTCCCATGAAGTAGAGGTTGCGTTGGTCCAACTTAATTGAGTTCCTGTTGATGTAGTATTAGCCACCGCTAAAGCAGTGGGTTGAGCACAATTTAATTGTTGGATAACTAAAGAATAAGGATATGTTTGTGTTGTTGCACTAGAAGAAAGTACAATAATATAAGTCTGTCCTGCTGTAACATTCAAACTTGGTATTGTTCTCACTCCACTTCCAGTATTTGCTACACCAGCTAAACAAGTTACTCCTACATTGGAACATCCCTGATAAACAAAAACACCAGAGCTAGATCCCGTAGGTGTCATAGTAACACTAATAGCCCCTGTTGTGGTTGCTGTGTAAGAATAAAACACATCATTCCCCTGCATATAATTTGTAGCTGTTCCGGCACAAGCTGTTGGTTGCGTTACATCATAGGTGTCACCGTAATTTGCTGTATTATCACTAGTACTGTAAGGCAATGAAGAAACTGTAATCGCCGTGGCACATGTTAATCCAGGTGTTAAAGTCGTAAAGTTATATGGGCCAACCCAATTGCTATTGCTATTTGAACATAATGATCTAACATAATATACGTATCCTGTAGTTGGTGTTAATCCTGTTGCTACATATGGCAATGTCCCACTATATACAACCCCAACGCCAGTTGGACTGCTTGTTGAAGGAATTACTTCTATTTCCCATGAAGTGGAACCACTTGGATTAGTCCAACTCAAATTAGCTGTACTTTGTGTAATACCTGTAGCAGTTAACGTTGTTGGTTCCAAACAACGCTGAACTAATTTAACATCATCTATATACCAACTATTTCCCCCTAGAGCTGCTGTTGGTTGATTAAAATTTCTAACAAATGCAATAAAAATTTGTTGCCCAGCATAAGCTGAAAGATCAACTGTTTTCAACTCATATACATTGTAAGTAGCAGCTATAGTAGTTTGATCCCAACTTTGTACTGTCGTTGTATAATTTGCTAACGTAGTTTGAGAACCTGCTGTTGTATTTGTATTCACTTTAATCAAATAATTTACAGCATCAGCAACATTAAATCCCGTTCTTGTATAAAAAGTTAACTGCCCATTTGCTGGAACAGTAACTAAAGGTGTTGCTAAATAATCTTCGGAAACAACTCCGGCAGCTCCGTTTTGTTTTCTGTTAATAAAAGCAGCTTGTGTACCATTATAAAAATTGGTTGTCGCTCTATCCCATCTTTTTTGAGGGGAGCCAGCTACTCCGTTGTCAAATACTGCCCATTGATTTCCAGTAGCTCCTGTACCTAAAGTCCATGGGGATACGGCAACTGGCAATGCTAAATCTGGACCAGTTGTGTTTTCAAATCCTTCTGTACCAGGTGTCGGAAATTGAGAATAACCAACGAACGAAAACAATAAAGCAAATAGTAAAAAGGTAATTTTTTTCATTATTATTTATTAATTTTAGTGGTTTTTGAGTTTTTTAGTTTTTAATTAATCCCCAAATTTAACAAAATTTACAAATAAAGGAAGAAAATTAAAAGTTTTAACTAAAGATTTTTTTACTAAAGAATATTGTTCGCAGATAATCGATTTTTTATGCATTTTATCTATTTTTGTACAAGAAAAAAGAACCATGTTAGAAATAGAAAAAACAAATTTTGAAAAAACAGTCATTGTTGGCATTGTAACTCAAAATCAAAATGAAGAAAAACTTAAAGAATATCTTGATGAGTTAGCGTTTTTAACTTTCACGGCTGGTGGGGAAGTTATCAAAAGATTTTGGCAGAAATTAGAGAAACCTAATCCTAAAACTTTTTTAGGAACTGGAAAAATGGATGAAATTCACGTCTATGTCAAAGAAAATGAAATATCTACTGTCATTTTTGACGATGAATTATCACCTTCTCAACAAAAGAATTTATCCAAACTTCTTGATTGCAAAGTTTTAGATAGAACCAACCTAATTTTAGATATTTTTGCTCAAAGAGCAGAAACATCTTACGCTAGAACTCAAGTAGAATTAGCGCAATGTCAATATTTACTACCAAGACTTTCTGGAATGTGGACGCACCTTGAACGCCAAAAAGGAGGAATCGGTCTGCGTGGACCAGGGGAAACAGAAATTGAAACTGACCGTCGAATTGTTCGTGATAGAATTGCATTATTAAAAGAAAAGATTAAAACTATTGACCGTCAAATGTCAGTTCAAAGAGGCAATCGTGGTGCCATGGTTCGTGTTGCTTTGGTTGGCTATACCAATGTTGGTAAATCGACATTAATGAATGCAGTTGGTAAAAGCGATGTGTTTGTAGAAAATAAATTATTTGCCACATTGGACACCACGGTTAGAAAAGTAGTCATTAAAAACATGCCTTTTCTACTTTCTGACACTGTTGGTTTTATTAGAAAGTTACCTACTCAATTGGTTGAATCTTTTAAAAGCACATTAGATGAAGTTCGAGAAGCTGATTTATTACTTCATGTTGTTGACATTTCCCATCCCGATTTTGAAGACCATATTGCCTCTGTAAATCAAATTTTATTAGACATTAAAAGCAACAATAAGCCAACTATTATGGTTTTTAATAAAATTGATGCTTTTAAACATTTGACCATTGACGACGACGATTTGATTACTGAAAAAACTACCAAACACTACAGTTTAGAGGAATGGAAAACAACATGGATGAGCAATGTAGGTGCAAAAAAAGCTCTTTTTATATCAGCTACAGAAAAAGAAAACTTTGAACAGTTTAGAGAAATAGTTTATGAAGCTGTCAGAGAAATTCACATCACTCGTTTTCCCTACAACAAGTTTTTATATCCTGATTATAAAGATGCCGTTGAAAAAGAGGAAGAAGAATAAATAAAAAGACCTTTTGAGATTACAACAAAAGGTCTTTTTTTTCTATTAAAATTAGGTAATTTAAAAAGTATAATTTAATCCCAAACCAATGACTTGACGTGTTTGAAATCCTGCAAAAGCATTGTCATCATAAATGGTTTGAAAAGCAAAATTTGTTGATAAAAACTTATTGATTTTCATGTTAATATTTAAGGTATAGTCTACATCAATATTTTGAGGAACATCTAAATAATTAGAATATAAATTTAAAATATTTTCAACGGTAATATTATCCATCAATTTGAATTTATAATAGGTGTTTATTGCTGCTCCAAATTCGTATCGTGAAGATTGGCCTTGAAGTACTCCAAAGGATGAACCATTTTGTGTAAATTGAGAATCGACTATAATTATTTTTGAGGTTGCTGGTGCAATATTTATTTTTAAATTATCTCGTTTTTTCCATAACATCCCGGGACCAAATTGAAAATAAGCCGGTGAAAACATGTGTGATGTTTTAATTCCAGACTCAAAACCAGAATCAAATTGTGTTTTAAAATTAAAAAATGCTGAATAATACCACTCCCCAGAAGCTTTTTTACCTAAAAGTGAACTAAATTGAAGCCTATCGTCGGATTTTTGTTTGTCTTGATATTTAATTTTTGTAAGTCCATAACCCGCAATTAGTTTATTGTCCCATGTCCATGTATTACTTTTGTAATTGAAATCGTAATTCACACCTATATTTCCTGAAATACTACTTTGTCCTCCAGCTAACCAATTATTGAACGTAGCTTCATTTGCTAAAAAAGTAAACACTCCTTTTTTAACCCAGCCATTAGGTTTTTCATCTTTTATATTAGATATAACCTCTTCTGTTTTCTTTAATAATTCTTTTTCATTCATTTGTGCAAAAACGCCATTAATTCCAAAGAATAAGGTTGCTAAAAGAATACCTTTTTTCATTTTTTGTAAGATTTTTTAAAATTCGAGTGCAAAGGTATGAATACATTTGACTTTTTCAAATCTTTTTAAAAAATGTAATAAGTTGATTTTGTAGAATTTAAACTACTTTGTTCTTTTATAGAGAGGTACCGCAGAACAAGCTTCTCCATACATAATGCTTTTTGCAAAAGGCTGCAGATGGCTAATGGCAAGAATGTAAGCACTTTCGGGAACGGGTTTTTTGGAACATCCTTTTATGATAATTGGCTTATCTTTATAAATAGAATAATCAATTGGAGAAAGAATATCTTGATACAAAGAGATTTCTAATGCAGATAAATCACCTAAAATTACTTTTTTTACAAAAGGCAAACAATGACTAGCCACTAATATGCTTGCCCAAGCAGGTACTATTGCATCGGTAGCACAATGAATAGCAACAAAATGATCTTGGTATTGTGACCAATTATGCTGTTTCAATGCCTCTCGAAAATCCTTTTCTTTCAAAAGGAACCCTTCGTAAAGCCATTGAGAAATATCTATTTGTGTTCGAATCCCATTTTGGTAATACTCTTCCAAATCGAAAACTTCGAGAACTGAATTGGCTACTTTATTTATAATTTCTTCTGCCATTATCTTACAACATTCCTAGCTCTAATTTAGCTTCTTCGCTCATTAAATCTTTGCTCCATGGTGGATCAAAAGTAATTTCTACTTCACAAGATTTAACAACGTCTAGCTTCGTTACTTTTTCTTCAACCTCTCTTGGCAATGTTTCTGCAACTGGACAATTTGGAGAAGTTAAAGTCATTAGCACTTTTACCTCATTATCCTCATTAATCATAACATCATAGATTAATCCTAATTCATATATATCAACTGGAATTTCCGGATCATAAATGCTTTTCAACACTTTTACAACACTTTCTCCTAAATTAATATCATCTTTAAATTCTTCCATCTTTTTTATTTGTTTACATTATATGCTAATGCATACATTTTTATTTGCTTAATCATCGAGACCAAACCATTAGCGCGGGTTGGTGACAAATGTTCTTTTAATCCTATTTCATCAATAAAATTGGTATTTGCCTCTAAGATATCTGCCGCTTTTTGATTGGAAAATGCTCTTATTAGTATGGCTATAATTCCTTTTGTCAAAATGGCGTCACTATCGGCGGTAAAAACAATTTTATCATTATTTAACTCTCCGTGAACCCAGACTTTCGATTGACATCCTTTGATTATATTCTCTTCTGTTTTATATTTTTCATTAATCAATGGTAATGCTTTTCCTAAATCTATAATGTATTCATAGCGTTGCATCCAATCCTCAAACATCGAAAACTCATCAACTATTTCGTCTTGTATTTCTTTAATTGTCATTTATTCTTGTTTTGCTAATGAAACCATTTTATTGATAAAATCAGCTATTTCAACTGGTGGAGTTCCGTGATCAAATGTAGTCGATTGGTATTCCTTTTCCTTTGTAGAAATTGTCATGTTTGCCATAGCTGCTCCATCATAAAGCCTTTTTTTAGTAGGTCCTTCATAAGTACTTACCTTTTCTAAGTTTATTTTAGAAAACAAATCCACCAAGCTCTTCCAATCATCATCAGAAATTTTTATTATCACACCAGGACCTTCTTCTCTCCTATTATTTGAAACAGAAATTTGTTGGTTTTGAATAGAGATTTTTTGATAAAACCCTCTTGAATTTGCTGTATACACAATTTTAGTATTTATCAAATCGCTCTTTTGTTGACCTGAACATCCTTTTCCTAAAAAAATGGACAGTAAAATCATTGTAAATAGTTTCATAATATAAATGGTTTTAAGACAACATCATTTTAGCTTTTTTAATTGCTTCTACAAAGATATCAATTTCCTCTTTGGTGTTATAAAAAGCAAAACTTGCTCTTATCGTTCCTGGGATTTTAAAATAATCCATAATCGGTTGGGCACAATGATGACCCGTTCGAACTGCAATACCTAATTTATCTATAATCGTGCCGACATCGTATGGATGAATTCCTTCTATATTAAAAGATATGACAGATGCTTTTTCTTTGGCTGTTCCATAGATTCTCATCTCTTCTATTTCCAATAATCTGGTGGTTGCATATTCCAATAGTACTTGTTCATATTGAGCAATATTTTCAAATCCAACTTCATTCAAATAATCAATAGCTGTTCCCAAAACAATTCCTCCTTCAATGTTAGGGGTTCCTGCTTCAAATTTATGAGGTAAGTCTGCATACGTTGTTTTTTCAAAAGTAACCGTAGCAATCATTTCTCCACCTCCTTGATAAGGAGGTAATTTATTTAACCATTCTTCTTTTCCGTATAGTATTCCAATTCCAGTTGGGCCACAAATTTTATGTCCAGAGAACACATAAAAATCACAATCTAATGCTTGAACATCAGGTTTTAAATGAGGTGTTGCTTGTGCTCCATCAATTAAAATCGCTGCGCCCACTTGATGCGCTTTTTCAATCATCTCCTTTATTGGATTAATGGTTCCCAAGGCATTGGAGATGTGGTTAACTGCCACAATTTTAGTTTTATTAGAAAGCAATATATCATATTCAGACATCATCAACTCTCCTTTTTCATTCATAGGAATTACTTTCAAAGTGGCTCCTGTTCGCTGACAGAGCATTTGCCATGGTACTATATTACTGTGATGTTCTAGTGCAGAAACCAAAATGTCATCTCCATTTTTTAGGATAGAAGCAAATCCATTGGCTACTATATTGATAGCATGTGTTGTTCCCGAAGTGAAAATTACTTCGTGCGCAAACTTTGCTTTGATATGCTGTTGGATTTTTCCTCTAGAAACCTCATAGGCATCTGTTGCTAATTGACTTAAGGTATGAACACCGCGGTGGATATTGGCATTCATTTCCTCGTAATATTTCGTAATTGCCTCAATTACCACTTTAGGTTTTTGAGAAGTAGCTCCGTTATCGAAATAAACCAATGGTTTTCCATTTACTTTTTGTGATAATATTGGAAAATCGGCCCGTATCTTTTGTATATCTAACATTCTTTATTTAGAATTTTTCTAAATACAAAAGTAATAAAATTGATGTTGATTATTACCAAACAGTTGTTAATAATTGTTATAGTTTATTGTAATCAACAAAAAGAGTAAAAAGGCAACTATTTGCACCACTTTATCAAGATATTTAATAGGAATTATTTTATTACATTGCATCAAAATCTATTTTAAAATGAAAAATTTTCATAAATATCTCATTGTTAGTCTTCTTGCATTACTACTATATTTAGGTAGTACAACCTATCCAAAACTTGATTTAATCTCTGGTTTTTCGGCTAAAAGTGTCGCTTCTGCGCATTTTATAGATCATCGAGCCCTGCCAATAATTGAACAAGGCGATAATGACATTCCGTTGGTAAACAAAGCCACGAATACTATTACTGATTCGAAAACATACGCTACTTCTACTATTTTAGGATTAAAAAAAAGAAAAGCAATTTATAGAGAAGGCTTGGGAGCTACATTAATCAACGATTCATTTGATGTTACTACACCTTATGAAGTACCAAAAAGAAATAGACTGAATAACAATTTGCCTTTTCCCTATGGTAATTTAGAACCTAAAGACACTCTTCTTTCAACTGTTGATTATGCTAAACTTAAAGAGGTCGTTGCTAATGCCTTTGATAAGAAAGGGGAGAAAAACAAACGAACGCGTTCGATACTTGTAATTTATAAAGATAAAATCATCGCAGAAAAATATGATACTAATTTCAACAAAAACTCAAAGATTTTAGGCTGGTCCATGACTAAAAGCATCACAGGAACACTCTTTGGTATACTACAAAAGCAAGGGAAAATTGACATTATGAAGCCTGCAGCTATTGCTTTATGGAAAAATGACAATCGCAAAAACATTACCATAAACGATTTGCTTCACATGAACTCTGGGTTGGAATGGGAAGAGAAATATGATAAGATTTGTGATGCAACAAAAATGCTCTTCCTAGCCGAAGACATGAGTCTTTCTCAAGTAGAAAAACCTAGCACTTTCAAACCCAACACTCATTGGTGTTATTCTTCAGGTACTACTAATTTATTATCGGGTATCTTGCGAAAACAGTTCACAACTCACCAAGATTATTTAGACTTTTGGTATAGTAGTTTATTAGATAAAATCGGAATGAATTCAGCTCTTATTGAGACGGATATGGCAGGAAATTATGTTGGGTCGTCTTATGGATGGGCCACCACCAGAGATTGGGCAAAACTTGGTTTATTATACCTACACAAAGGTCATTGGAATGGCGAACAAATATTTGATGAAAGCTGGATTAAATATGTTACTACACCAACTAAAACTTCCAATGGACGCTATGGAGCGCAGTTTTGGTTAAACGCTGGTGGCTATTTTCCAAATGTGCCTAGAGATATGTATTATTGTAGTGGATTTCAAGGTCAAATGGTGGCAATCATTCCCAGTAGTGATCTAGTGATTGTAAGAATGGGATTGAGTGAAGACTTTGATTTTAATGGATTGTTGAGTGGGGTAATTGCAAGTTTGAAAAAGTAACTTAGATCTAAACTGACTATTTGTTTTCTGTATTTTAAGCAACTTCAAAAACTGAATTCATTTTCTATTTAAGGCCTATTACAATTAAAAAGAGGTTGTATCCGAACATGGATACAACCTCTTTCATTATGAATTTAAACTACTTTTTAATTTGCAGTAACTAATACATTATCTACCTCCCAAGTTGCAGCAGCAGATGTTGTAGAAGTATATTTGAAGGCAACTCTCACATTACTTTGATTAGCCGCATAAGTAGAGATGTTTACCGCTCCTGAATTTATCCAAACAAAACCACTATTAACAGGCGCAAAAGTAGCTGGTACTAATGTCCATGTAGCAGTTGATGGTGCTCCACCAGTATAATTGGTTGAAATATATACTTGAAGACTATTACCGGTGTATTTAGTAGCACTATCAAAAACTAATTTACCTATTGTTTTACCTGTAAAATCAATACTTGGAGAAATCAACCAATCTTCATTGGTATGATTTCCTCCTGTATAACCTGTTATAGTAGCAGAGTAGGATGGATTACCGTAAGAACTTGCAGTCCATACTTCTGTTCCTGTTACACTATAAGATGTCCAAGCACCAATTCCAGTTGTAAAATCATCCATAAATTGTCTTGGATTTGTCAATTTTAAATCGCTTTCTTGGCGAATCATGAATTGATAATCTGTATTGTATTTTGTCATTACTCCTCTTATGCTTCCACTTCCTGAGGGAACTTTGTCTACAGAAAAAGTAGCATATTGGCTAATTCTAATGATTCTTGGCGCTCCTCCATTTTGCGAATCAACAATAGTATGGTTAGTAGCGTAACCCCCATTATCAACATCATATAATGTTCTTCCTAATGAACTAGATGCAAATTGAACATTGTCAATTTCCACTAAAGTGTTTTGATTGACATCTAAACTACCATTAACCAATGTCATGTGTCTTACTAAAGCTTCTTCATCAACCATAGTACTTGATGGGAAAAGATAATTCAAATAATCCGTTGGTTCTATTCCAGCAATTCCTGTTGATGCTGTAGCGCTTGCAATTCCGATTTGTATTGATCCAAAAACTTTTCCAATTGCTAAACCATTTAGTTTGATATACACTTTTCTTCCTGGTGTAAAACCATCAGCGTAAAGCATTGGTTTGTTTACAGAAACACTAAAACCAATCGGAGTTGTACTTACACTAGTGGGTACGCTTTGAAACGATATTGATTTATAAAAATTTCCATCAGCATCATTTGAAGTTACATAGGCTTCAATTATAACGTCTTGAACTGGGGCGCTAGGTGTTGATGCAGGATATAAAATAGCTGGCGTATTTGATCCTACAGCCGTTTGCAGATCTGCAACAGTCATAGTAGAGGTTAATTCATACGTTTTAATAGCACTTCCTTCACTCCAAACATTTTTATCAACTGTTGAACAGCTTACAAAAAAACTGATAAAAGCAACAATAGTTACTAATTTTAATAGGTTTGTTTTCATTATATTTTTTTATTAAGATTAATAAACTATTCTAACATTGTCAACTTGATATGCTCCTGTTGAAGGATTTATCCCCGTATATCTAAAAGCAAAATGTATCATTCCTGTATACAATGATAAATCAATGGCGCCTGAATTTACATACGCGTATGGTTTTGTATAAGGATTTGGCAATGTTGCTATATAATTTATTTTAGTCCAATGAGCCGCACCAAAATTTCCCGTATAGTCTGTAGAAATATATACTTCTAAAGTATTGCTTAATGAAGCCACATATTTATCATGACATGTTTGGAATGATAGACTTTCGCCATCGTGTTGATCCATATCTATTGCAGGAGAAATTAGCCAACTGATATCGGCTGCATCCCCACTTCCGTAAGCAGAAACACTTGCATATCCATCTCCTCCATACACACCACCTGTCCAAAGCTTAGTTCCCATCTCAGCATATGAGGTCCATCCTGTTGGTAAAGCAGTACCGCCAGTATTGTCAAAGTTTTCAGAGAAATAGACCTGCTTTAATGTTGGGTAGGCTATATCACTGCTTTTAGTACAACTTGATAAAACCAAAGCTATCAGTGTTGTAAAAATTAGTGTTTTAATTTGTACTGTTTTCATATTTTTTACTACTTAAAAATTAATATATAAATTTACAAGGAAAGTTCTTCCGTACCCAAAGAAATATTTAGAACCAAATACAGGAGTTGCAACAGCTCCAGCAGCAGGATTATTTGGATTAACATGTGGTGTATAATCTTGATTTACCTGTGTGAAATTTCCATTTCTGGCTTGTTCGTACCCTCCCGTTTTGTATTGCGTATCTAGGACATTATTAATGTTAGCTGTAAAACCTATAATTGAACCTTTCACTTTCCAAGATTTTCCTCCTATTACGTTTAGTAACATATAATCACTCAATTTTTCTTGTTGTAACAATTGTTCTCCTCTATCTGTAGTTGCATCTGAAGCTGGAACTCCAGGAGAAAAATTACTGTCATTATAAAATTGATTGGTTCTTGTTATTGGAGCTACATCTACATAATTTCCTCCTATATAATTGGCATTAGCACCCACCCACCAAAATTTAGGAGCTCTATATTCTAACCCAATAGAAGCAGCTTGTTGAGGCGTACCTGCTTGTTTATAATTTTTAAGGTTCGAATTACCATAATCCAAAATTGGTTTTGTATTTGTTGCTGTTGCATTAGCATCTACATTTACAAATACATCTGGATTACTAGTATAAAT